>NC_014392.1:0-300000 GCF_000145215.1 Caldicellulosiruptor obsidiansis OB47 | reverse complement strand
ACATATCCAGCGTTTCCAAGAATCTCTGAAAACCTATGAACTCAACAAGTAACTTCCCTTCATCTATATAATCCTTTATTCTCTTTCTGCACTTTTCCAAATCCTCTTCTAAAGCTTTTAATTCCTGTCTTTCCTTTTCAAGCTTCTGAGAAGCTGCATTTAGCTGCGAAATCTTTTTGGTTTTCTGGCTTTCGATGTTTTTGAGCTCTTCTTCAATGGTTGAAAGCTCTGTCTGAAGCTTGAACACATCACTTTCTTTTATGTTTTCAAGCCTAAAACTTAAAGACTCTTGCTCTTTTTTAAGATCTTCTATTTTTTCTTCTATTTGAGCTTTCAACTTACTATTTTTTTCAAGTTCAGTTTGAGTATTTTCAAGCTCTTTTTTGAGGCTATAGTACTCTTTGCTGCTCTCAACCACTCTAAATATACTCTGTGCAAGCAACAGCTGGTTGTACTCATCATAAACCTTTTTTAACTTTTCCAGCACATCTTTTATAATTTCAAGATTTTTCAGCTCTGTTTGAATCTTGTCCATGTTTTCTATGGAGTCAGAAAGGCTACGCAAGTCTGACTCAGACAGGGCAGGAAGCGACTCTTGCAGCATCCTGCAAACAGTGTCAGGTTTTATATCCCTCGAAAGTTTTGGGGTTCTTATTCGAACAATCAAGTCTATCAAATTCTCAAAGTCTTCTATGTTCTCAAAACCGAACAAAATTTTGTTGACTTCTTCCATATAATCCTTTCTGCTTGAAAATACCTTGCCGCCGTCTCCTATGAGGTTTTCAAACTTCTTCTTGGTAAGTGGAATTTTTTGGTCGCCTATTTTTTCATAAAAGAAGATGTCAATCCCAAACCTTCTTCCGTCTGTTAGAACAAAATACCACGTATCAGTGCTTGTGCCTCTTTTTGCCCTTATTCCCATGCCTACGGATACAAATACATTTTGTCTTTTAAACTCAAGAAAAAGATAGGCTATTGCCTCGTTTTTCTGACCTGGTCCCTGCTCGCCAAGGACATAATCTTCAAGTTTTCGCGCATTTGACCCGAAAGAGTCAAGTCGTGACGGATGATAGTTGCCATCTAAAAGCAGAGTAATAAAACTTTGCATTGTGACAGACTTGCCTGAAGCATTAGGACCACGAATAAGCATCCTGCCATCGTAAAAATCAAAATACTCCTCGTCATAGTACCAGTAGTTGAAAACTCCGGCTCTGCTGAGCACCCATCTATTTTCCTTGCTCATCTTCAAAATGAAAACCTCCATCTACATTTATATCCTCAAAAACTTTCTCATTACTATTATCTTTTTCGGAAAGCTGACTATTCGTCTCATAATCCTGATATTCACCAACAATCCTAAAAAAAATAGGAGATATGACAAGATATCCATCGTCATTTGTCTTTGCAAAATTGTGAAGCTGCAAAAACTCTAAAAGTTCTTCAAATATTTTCTCTGTTGATTTTTCCCTCCACTCCTTGTTCCAAAAATGTCCGTATTTTTTCTTGACATCCTCCACAATTAGCTTAAAATGGTCAAGCGAAATTTCAAGCATCTCATGTGCAGACAAAAATCTTAGCTCTCCTTTTTCAACCCTTTCAAGAAGTTCTCTTGAGCACAAAAGCAACACATCGCACAGGTTCGAATCGTCAGGATAGGTATACTTGTAGTTACCTTCAACGCTAAGGTAGGCAAACGACTTGAACAGGTGAAGCTCAAGCTCTGGTACAAACTTTTCAAGGTCCTGTAAAATAGTTGTCTTTTGCTTTTTAATGTAATAAAGTGGTGCTTCACTCTCAAAATCTACAATGCCATCTATCAAAAGCCCTCTGTAGGCTTTTATTCTCTTTATATCAGTGATTTGGTCAGAAAGTCCATTTGTAAACTCAAACTCGCTATTTAAAATCTCTTCGACTGACGAATACTCAACAAGGCTTTTGGGAAATATCCTCATAAAGTACTTTGATAGCCCTGTTGATTCATAAAGTACATCTACATCAGCTCTTTCCACAAACAACTCTTGATTGCCATCATCTATCTTGATAAGTCCCATCTTTTCGCAAAATTTAAGCACTCTAATAAGTGACCTTCTGTCAGAATACATAGTCCAGTCAATTTCCTCACCAGGAAAATTCGACCGTATATACTGCGTGATATCCTCAAGCAAAAATTGAGTGTCTTTGCCCTTGTCCTCTAAAAACGCAAGAACAAGACAGAAGAATACATAGTCTTTCGGCTCTTCAAAGTCCAAAATTCCCATGTACTCTCTTGGGACAAGCGGTACCTTTTCAAGTCTGACCATGTCAGATGTGGCATAAAATTTCAGTCCCAGCTTGGAAACTATAAAGTCTTTTAACTCTTTGTCAATGTTTTTGCACTCATAATAGCTTTCCACGTCATTTTCTTTCAAAATCCAAAAGTTGCTAAGTAGCTTCAAAAGAGTACTTTTCATCTTCCTACTTTCCTGCCTTTCTTTACTCAACAAACTCAATTACATACGCCGGCATCTCAAGCTCACCATCTGTTGACCTTAAAACACAGCGCCTATCATCTTTCGGTCTTACAACTTTAAATCTTTTCCCTGAATCTGTATTCCCAAAACCTGACGAAAGTCCTCGTGAGAGCCATACAAGAAGTTTTTTCCTCACATGTGGAGTCAAAACAGGAAGGCTTTCAAACTCAATCCTTCCATCTTTTATAAGCTCAGCAACAAGCTTTTCTTCCTCTTCAATCTTCTTTTTATACTCCTCAAACCTTTTCTTCTTGTCTTCAGAAAATTCAGATGCCGGTAAAACCCTGCTTTTTTCCCTCACAAGCCTTCCTCTTGACCTAAGCAAGCTTTTCATCGGTGGCACGTCAAGAATGCTAAGGCTTGCAAGCTCGCTCTGTCTCTTTTCCTCGGCTGCAATGTATCGTGGCAAAAGCACACCAAACACAACTGCAGAAAGCTTGTGACATGTCGCCAAATCAAGGCTTGAGAAGATTTTTGCCAAGTGCTTGAACTCCTCCTGCCTGTTTACTTTGACACTTGACAGCTCCGAAAGCCTTGCTGCAAGGTCAGACACCCTTCTTATAAGCCCCTGGATCTGGTCAGAAAGTTTTTCTGCCTGACCGTGTGACGCGACAAACCAGAGTTTTATGTTGTCGAATCTTGCTTTTATATTTCTTTCTATGCTCTCTGGATCTCTGAATATGTTTTTGGGATGCTCTTTTTCCTGGGCGATTATGTAATTCAAGAGCTTTTCTATTTTAGACTCTTCCAATGACAAAAAGGTAGATCTTATCCGTGGAAGATAGTTCTGGAAGATGACATAGAAGTTGTACAGGTACTGTACAAGCTTTGACTTGTAGTCCAAAAACTTTTCCTTGAGCATGAGATTTTCAGCTTCGTACGACTTTAACATTGAAATATACTCTGAATAGCTCTTTTCAATCTCTTCAAATGATCTTGTTAGCTCGTCCCACCAGTCAACTGCTCTTTTTTGCGGGTCTTGCAATATACTGTCCACATGCTGAAGCAAAAAATAAATCTTTTCAACGTGTTTGGGATTTAGCTCTGCTTTTGTGTCTTCTTGAGTTTCAAGTTCAAACAAAAACCTTTCAATCCTGAGTCCTATAGGTGTAAGTTCATACAAAAATCTTTTGTTCCTGAACTCTTCAACAGTCCTGGTCTTTGACGTATCCTGGATTGAATTTAAATTACCCCACTCAACAAGGTTTTTCAAATCCTGTTCGCACATCTGTTCAGTGTAGTCTGCAAACTGTGGAAAACTTTTTAAAAACGTGAAAATTTCCTCTTTTGTAAGTCTGTTTTTGTACTCTAAATGGCACAAAAAACAGTATCTCATGATTGTTCTGTATCTTTCTGAGTTAGGCGCTGTGAGGTACTCAAAATATTTGAGTTTTCCCAAAAGCGGAGCTTGGAAGTTTATCATCTTAAAGTTCTACCTTCCATCAAAATCTTCTCTTAAATTATATCACATCTTATCAAACAAAAAAGGGGCTGAAACATTTTTCACGTACAGCCCCTCTCCTTCTAATTTGTTGAAAACACAGCTTTTTTGAGATTGCTGATTTCAACCTCATGCCTGCCCAAAATCTCGTAAAATACTTCCACCTTTACTCTATTTTCTTTGAGCTCTTTTAAATCTTTCTTCATTTCCTCCAGGTTACTTGAGATCTGCCTTACAGCAAATTCAAGCACAACAAACCTTCCATCAACATACTTTCTCAACTCTTCATGTTCACGCCTGTCCTGCTCAAAGTGAGACTGCTGTATCTCTGCCATAAGCTCAAGCTTTCTTTTGAGATCTTCGAGCATAACAGAGTTCTTGGTTGTCTCAACCTCAAGCCTGTCAACCCTCTTCTCAAGATTGCCAAGCCTTTGTTCCACTGTATCAAGTCTTTGCTCCACTGCATCAAGCCTTTGTTCTACCGCATCAAGTCTTTGCTCTACTGCATCAAGCCTTCGTTCCACTGCATCAAGTCTTTGTTCAACCATGTCAAGCCTTTCTTCTACCCTGTTAAGTCTTTCCTCTACTCTATCAAGTCTTTCCTCCACCCTGTCAAGTCTTTGTTTTACTTCTTCTAAGCCTTTATCAATGCTGTCAACCTTTTCTAAGACAAGAGTTAACATTTGTTTAATCTCATCCATATTATAACAACTCCTCTTACCGGGCTTTAAAATTATTATATACTAACACCTATTAATTGTAAATTAACAAATTTTTTGTCTACTGTAAACAAATTCATCTTCTCAATATTAGCATTGCATCTCCAAAACTGAAGAACCTGTATCGCATGTCAACTGCAATCTTGTATGCATTCATGATTCTTTCATACCCACCAAATGCACACACAAGCATCATCAAGGTTGTATCTGGAAGATGAAAGTTTGTCACAAGCCCGTCAAGCACTTTAAAGTTATACCCGGGATAGATGAAGATATTAGTCCAGCCTTTCTGTGCTTTTACTCTTCCTGCTTCATCGCTGCACGACTCTAAAACTCTGCACGATGTCGTTCCAACCGCAATGACTCTTTTTCCAAGCTCTTTTGCTCTATTTATTCTGTCTGCAACATCCTGAGAAATCTCATAGTACTCCTCATGCATCTTGTGCTCTTCCACATTTTCAACCTTAACAGGCTTAAAAGTTCCAAGCCCAACGTGCAGTGTCACATACAAAATCTCAACACCCTTTTTTGAAATTTTTTCAAGCAGCTCTTCTGTAAAGTGAAGACCTGCAGTCGGTGCTGCAGCAGAACCAGGCACTTTGCTATACACTGTCTGATACCTTGATAAGTCCTCAAGCTCTTCTTTTATATATGGTGGAAGAGGAATCTTGCCCAGCTTTTCTAAAACCTCTTCAAACACCCCTTCATAATAGAACCTTACAATTCTAGTACCTTCATCTTGATTTACATGCAAAACCTCGGCTTTAAGCTCTCCATTGCCAAATACAAATTTTCTTCCTCTTCGCGCTTTTTTGCCCGGCCGTGTCATGACCTCCCATGTGTTTATGTCAAGCCTTTTTACAAGTAAAAACTCTATAAAACTGCCAGTGTCTTCCCTCTGCCCAATCAAGCGTGCAGGTATGACCTTTGAGTTGTTGAGAACAAGACAGTCACCTTCATTTAAGTATTCAACTATATCGCGGAAAATTCTGTGCTCGATTGTACCGTCTGGCAAAATAACCATAAGTCTTGAGTTATCCCGTGGCTCTACAGGTTTTTGTGCAATCAGCTCATCTGGTAGGTCATAGTGAAAGTCGCTGAGTTTCCATTTTCTCATCCTTTTTCAATCTCAACTCCTGTGTAATAGTGTTTTATAATCTGCTTATAATTATAACCACTTTCAGCAAGGCCCTTTGCACCCCACTGGCTCATTCCAACACCATGTCCCCAGCCCTTGCCATTGAATGTGTAAGTGGTAGGAACAAGTGGCACCTTGTCAATGCTACCCTCTGGATTTACTACATCTATATAGTGCTGTGAATATGTCTGACCTTCTGTTTCAAAACCACCAACATCTTCAGACTGATACACCTCATCATATATCGAAAGATACACACTTTCAGCAGTTTGTGGCAAAAGCTTTTCAGTTTCCTCAAAATTCTGCTTCTGCCCAGCAACCACTGCTTTTTTTACACTTCCATCCTCGAACAAAATCTTTTGACCGCTTATTCTCACTTTTTTCACCTTCCCATTGCTATCTACCACAGCAACATCCGCATCAGTCGCAATTGTATATGCCTGGCTGTAAAGACCAAATAAAAGCCGTGTTGCCTCTTTTTGACACTCATATTCGCCTTTTGTGCCGATAATTTTTAGCCTCAAAACTCTTCCTGCCTTTGTATACTCAACCGCCTGAACGTCCAAAATATCACCAATGTCTATGTTCCTTTTTTTGAGCATATTTTTTATCTCATCTTTGGTAAACTGAAATAGCCACGACGACTTTGAATTTTTTGCCTCTTTAGAGTTGTCAACAGACCTCAAATACTCAACAGGATACCTCCAAACATTTTCAGAATCTTCTGTGGGAATGCCGCCTGTTGACGAAAAATACACAGCATCAATCGGGTTGCCTTTGTATGTTATAATCTCACCTCTTGTTGAGTCAACAGCTGCAATTGCCTGTTTTTCGCCATATGTGCCATCGACTGCACCGCCATATACCTGACAGTGGTCTGTCGGGCACAGGTCGAAACCAATTGATTGGTGTTTGCCAAGGTTTCTCACAGCATATGTTCGGGCAATCACCGCAAACGCCTTTACAGCTTCCATTGGCCACAGCGGGTCAATCTCCATCCTGATAACGCCATACAGATACTCTTCAAGCTTTGTGACATTTATAACTGTCATATCACTACCTTTTATTCTCTTAAACTCAGTCCTTCCCCTAAACCATCTGTCACCTATCTTTATTCTCTCAATACCGTTTTGTTTTTGTGGAATCAGCATTAAAAACT
This sequence comes from Caldicellulosiruptor obsidiansis OB47, assembly GCF_000145215.1. Lineage (NCBI taxonomy): Bacteria > Bacillati > Bacillota > Caldicellulosiruptorales > Caldicellulosiruptoraceae > Caldicellulosiruptor > Caldicellulosiruptor obsidiansis. The sequence continues at coordinate 293,033 of NC_014392.1, read as the reverse complement.
TGGTATTTTGCCCGTCAAATCCAAAAAGTATTTTGCCACTATCATCTTTTACAAGCACCATAGTCTCTGAAGAATAAATGGTTGCGCCAGAAAGTTTTGACACCAGCTCTTTTGCATCGTTTATATTGTCAAAACAGCCAATCAATATGCTATATCCACCATTTACAAACCCCACAAAGGCATCTTTGAATGAAGAAAAACTTTTTAAGCTATTCTCTGCTGTTTTGTATGAAATATACCTTCCAACTGCCACATGATAATTTGACCCTTCCTGACCATTCTTTTTGTATACATCCTTTGAAACTGTGAGACTATTTTTTTGTGTATCAGCAATTGTAATAAAGTTTTTGTCATCAGAAATAGCCAAAAAAAGGCTTCCTTTTGCCTCAATTTTTACAGAATCCACCGGGCTTGATTTTTTGTATGTATCAGCATAAAACACTCCTATTCTTATCCACTCCGGAATTTGAGTTTGTGAAAATGCGGGTAATATATTAATTGAAGAAAAAACTACAAATAAGACAATTGCTATTGCCCCGCATAAAAGTTTTTTAACCATTTTTTCTCTCCTTTTTGCTGCAATGATTTTGTGCTTATTAATTTTATTCTACCAAAATCCCTCTTGTGAGTCTATTGCAAAAGGAATATAATTTAATCTATGAATTTTTAAAGGTAATATCAAGTAGGGGTGTAGAAAAATTGTATATAATAGTCGTGGGATGTGGAAAAGTAGGTTCAACACTTGCAAAGTCTCTTTCTGATGAGGGGCATGATGTTGTTGTGATAGACTCTGACGCTAAAAACTTTGAAAGACTTGGACCTGACTTTAACGGCATGAAAATCCAGGGGGTTGTGATTGATGAAGATGTTTTAAAACAGGCAGGAATAGAAAAGGCTGACGCGTTGGCAGCAGTTACTCCTGATGACAGTACAAACATAATGGCTGCTCAGATAGCTGAAGAAATTTATAACGTGCCAAAGGTAATAGCAAGAATTTATGACCCGCTGAGAGAAGATATCTTCCACTCTCTTGGACTTGAAACAATCTGTCCTACAACCTTGGCTGTTGAGTATATAAAATCAATTCTTCTTTCTCGTGAGATAAGACATAAGCACAGATTTGGCAAGGACGATGTGTTTTTTAAATATGTTACACCAAAAAGAGATGATATTGGAAAGGGTCTGGATAAAATAATACTTCCTGAAAACTGTTATCTTTTTGGAATAATCCGAAACGAACACTTTTATTTCAAGAATAAAAACATAAGACTTCAGGAAAATGATATCTTGGTGATTGCTGAAAAGAAGGTGAATCAATGAGAGTTGTCATTGTAGGCGGTGGAAAGGTAGGATATTTCTTGACAAAGCTTTTAGCTGAAAGAGGAAGGTATCACATCACAGTGATTGAACAGCAGCCAGAACTGTGCAGAAAAGTCGCCGAAGAGTTTTCGAATGTGACTGTGATAGAAGGTGATGGAACCTCTTTGGACATCCTTTCTGATGCAAAGGTTCACAGGTGCGACTTTTTTATTGCCGTAACTGGAAAGGATGAGGACAATCTCATATCCTGCCAGCTTGCAAAGAAGGTATTTGAGGTAAAAAGAACCATAGCAAGGGCGAACAATCCAAAAAACATAAACGTGATGAAAAGACTTGGTGTTGACAATGTGATATCCTCAACAGACATCATCGCAAAGATAATTGAGCATGAGGTTGAAATAGAACCTCTTTCTGTCCTTGCCACATTGAAAAATGGGGAGATAATAGTTTTTCAGGCGGTTGTTCAGCAAAATTCTCCTGCTGCAAACAAAAAGATTGCAGAGGTCCCGTTCCCCAAAGAGAGTATAATAGGTGCTATCATGAGAGAAAACGAGACATTTGTGCCGTCTGGAGACAGCATAATTTTGCCGGGTGACACCTTGCTTGTCATTGTGAGCGAAAAAGACAAAAGAGAATTCAAGAGGCTTATAACCTCAAAATAAATAGAAGGTGATGTTTCAGATGCTGAAGAAAAAAGAAAAAAGTTTTAGAACCATTTTCATTGGTGTAGTAGTAGAAGTTGGACTTGCCTTGAGCTTTATTGTAGCAGGCGCTATTGTTACTTTACTGCCCTACATCTTGAGTGGTAAATAATAAAAAAGACTACAGAGAGGGCTGAACAAGATGTATAAAACCAAATTCAAAGAAGGTCATATAGAGCTCAGACATGTTCTTTATATGACAGGAAAAACTTTAAGTGCAATTGGTATGGTAGAAATAGTTGCCGCTATAACATCGCTTTTATACCGTGAGTGGAACATGTTATTTAATCTTATGATAGGTATTGGACTATTTTTTATTGTAAGTTTTATATTTATCTTTATCGGAAGGGACACAAAAGAAGAAAGGTTTTCGTGGGGCGCTGGAATGAGCATGGTGGCTTTAACCTGGGCACTTAGCGCACTAATTTCAGCTGTGCCACCTTATCTTTCGGGCCATTTTGCTTCATACTTAGATGCGTGCTTTGAAGTCATGAGCGGATACACAACAACAGGTCTCGTTCTCATTCAGGACTTGGACCATGCACCAATGGGACTTAATATGTGGAGGCATTTAATATGTTATATCGGCGGACAGGGCATGGTACTTATGACCTTGAGCTTTCTTGCCTCGGGTATGCGTGGACTTTTAAAGGTGTACATGGGCGAGGCAAGAGATGAGCAGATATTCCCAAACGTTATGCACACAGCAAGGATAATCTGGTCTGTGAGCCTTTTATACCTTGTTTTGGGGACTTTGGCTTTGACAATAAATGGAGTTTTAATAGGTCTTCCTTTGGACATGGCATTTTTCAGAGGGCTGTGGATGTTTCTTGGTGGCTGGGACACAGCAGGGTTTGCTCCACAGTCTCAAAATGCAATGTATTTCCATAGTCTTTCATATGAGATTATATCTATGACCATTATGATTTTAGGAACAATAAACTTTGCTCTTCACTATTTTATCCTCACTGGAAATTACAGAGAAGGTATTAAAAATGCTGAGATAAAAAGCCTTTTTACAACAATCACCATCCTTAGCCTTCTTGGTGCATTTGCTTTGAGAGGTGTTTATTCAAGTAGCGAAATTTCATTTAGAAAAACTTTTTACCATTTTATTTCTGCTCACACAGGCACAGGGTTTGCAACCCTTTACTCACAGCAATTTTTCTATGAATGGTCAGATGCAGCGATAATCCTTTTGGTTATTGCAATGTTAGCTGGTGGGTCTGTGTGCTCAACAGCAGGTGGTATAAAAGCGCTCAGAATTGCAATCCTTGCAAATGCTCTTGTAAATGACATAAAAAAGATGATAAAGCCTGACTCAGCGGTTGTCGTGGAAAAGTTTCATCACCTAAAAGAGGTCACATTGCAGGACAGGCACGTTCGAAATGTTTCTATTATAACACTTTTGTATATTGCAACATTTGCTTTCGGGACACTGGTAGGCACGTTTTTTGGTTATCCTTTGAAGGCTGCAATGTTTGAATCTGCCTCAGCACTTGGCAACGTTGGACTTTCAATTGGAATTACCCAGCCTTCCATGCCAGATGCCCTTAAAATAATCTACATCTTTATGATGTGGGTGGGAAGGCTTGAGTTCATGTCTGTAATTGCACTTTTTGCATTCCTATTCAAAGAAGCAAAGGAAGGATAAAAAAGATGATACTAAGGAAAATATTGTTACTGACAATATTGATTTTTGTAAATCTGATATGTTTGTTCTACTATGCATTTGCAAAACCTGTAGACAGCATAACCTTGCTCAATAACAGTTTCAAATATGACGGTAAAATTGTGGAGTTTCAAGGCGAAGCAATTGGTGAGGTAATGAAAAGAGAAAAATATGCATGGGTAAATATACACGATGGACAAAATGCAATTGGAGTGTTTATGAAATACGAAGATGCGAAAAAAATAAGGTATTTGGGCAGGTATCTCGTAAAGGGCGATATTGTTTTGGTAAAAGGAATATTTAATAGAAGTTGTAAAGTTCACGGTGGTGATACTGATATACATGCTCTGCAAGTGCAAATAGTAAAAAGAGGATATAAAATGCAAGAACAGATTAATAAGACAAAGGCAGCTTTTGCAATACTGATATTTTCCTTAGGAAGTTTTCTTATGTGGGTTGTCTTCAAAAACAAGTGGTAAAAAGGGCTGGGAAGTTTTTTGGGTATTATACATCACTCAGCCCTTTTTTAATCTTTTCTTTGAGCATCCTCTGGAACAGATACAAGAACATTCCAATTGTATCAACCCCAACATCAACCGGGCTTGGACCTCTTCCTGCAACAAATATCTGGTGAATTTCATCTGTTACAGCATAAAGAAAAGAAAATATAAAGCTCTTTGCAGCAGATTTTTTATGGCCATTTCCTCCTGCAAGAAAAGCTCTGTAAAATAGCATGCAAAGCACAAAGTACTCTGTGACGTGTGCAAGTTTTCTTACACAAAATTCAAAACTTTTTCTGTTTGCATCTGTGATTATATCTTTTCCTGCAAAAAATTCAACTATCCTCTCACACAAAGCTGCCACCGAAAAACTTTTTTGATGAGAGATTACCCCTTCCTGGGAAGAAAAATAAAAAATTACTGCCATCCACAAAAATACAAGCACCCATCTTATGTAAAGTTTTATGTTTGAGTTCAAATTAGCTCTTCTCCTCTTTTATTTGCAGCTTATATGCCTTGGTAAAGTTATATTATAATTTTTATTATAACGCTGCAGTGAAAAACCTTCCATACACCAAGGTGCGAAAATTTCTATATAGATTTTAGGTGCTTTTACCAGAATACAAAAAAGCGTCCCTTTTTTGAAGCGAAACTAAAAACCATGGTTATTTAGAATCAAAATCTTTGCAAAAGCTCTAAAAGTTTTCTGTCAAGCTTGTGGCCATAAAAATCTTCATATTCCACATCTTCTCTTCCTGAATCGATTATTCCGAATGGACCTCTCAAATTCCAAAGTGCAATGCCAATGTCAAACTCTTTTAAAATTTCAAGAACATCTGAAAGCCAACTTATAACAACTTCATGAGGGGTGTACTTATATGCCCCTCCCTCGCCGCAGATAACTCCAACTCCAAACGACATAAGCCTTGCCCACTTCTCGTAATGTCTTTTTAAATATGCCTTGTCTACAACCTCACCATTTTCGCGCACAAGTGGCCATGAAGGTTTTTTAAAATTTTGGCTACCCTCAACCCACTCTGCCCCCCAGTGGCTTATTTCAAATGGGATATATACTCTGCAGCTTTGCGCAACACCAAGATTTGTAAGTTCCATAACCGGTTCATTACCATAATCAACACCATCTACTATAATAAGTCGTTCCTTGTCAATCTCTCTTATTTTCTGTGTTGTATATGTCATAACACGTATAAAATCCTCTTTTGTCATTTCATAGTCTGAAAAAGCTCTCGGTTCATTTAAAAGATTAAAGCTTAAAATTTTCGATGATATACCCTTGTACCGTTTTGCAAATGTCTGCCAGTAAGATACAAAAAGTTCAAGAGGTTCTTTATCTTTCCAGAGATTGTATCCCTGTTTTGTTTTTTCGTTAACACAGTAGCCCGGTGCACCGTGAATGTTAAGACATGTATGGATTTTGTACTTTTCTCCCCACTCAATTACCTTGTCAATCATCTGCAAAATCTCTTCTTTTATATCTGCGCTGCCCTCAATATATCAGTTTCTGTAGTTCATGGGGATTCGCGCAAAGTTAAACCCCCATTCGCTCATCCATTTAAAGTCATCCTCAAAAAATCCTAAGATTCTGCCAGGGACAAAAAGTCCCAGAAGGTTAAAACCTTTGTACCTTGGTAGCTTGTTCAATCTTTCCAACCTCCTTGCTCTGCAAAATAAAATAAAAGGAAAGGGGGGTTTAAAGTCCCTTTCCTTTCAATTTTAAATTTTTTCATACATGAACTTCCTCTAATTTCTTCACTTTATCTATCAAATCTTTTACCTCAGAAAGTCTCTCTAAGATGAGCACTATCGAAGACACAGCATCGTAGTAGAAGAAATAATTAATCCCTTGTTCTAAGACTGCTTTCATATAGTCTCTTATCTCATTCCCAGTGTATTTTACTGGCACATCCAAAAGCCTGTCCACATCGTTTATAAATGCTTTGAAGAACTCTGGCAAAATCATATGGTCATTTTTGAACTTTTTCATCTCAAGCCACGCAAGCAGCATCTTGAGCTTTTCACCGTACACTGTGCAGTCTCCCAGCATCATGATAAAGTGTTCTCCCTGGCGGTCAATCAAAAACCCTGCGTCATACTCATTCTGCACACACATATTTTTCAGATTCTCTATACACTGCTTTGAACCGCCACTTATCAAGGTAGTCTTTAAGCCATATCGCTCAGAAATCTTATCAAAAAGCGAAATTATAGATTTGTCTTCTGAAACTATGCAAACTTTTAACCCTTTGAACTTGGAACTTTCGAACGTCTCTTCAAGCCTTGCAAAGTACATCTCAAGCGGTGATGAGATAAGTTCATTGACAAAATTGATGTTTGAAGAGGTTCTAAAATCGCATGTGACAAACAAATTTTCAATCTTTCTTTCCAATGACTTGTCAATGTTCATACCATTTTGGTCAAATATTTCAATCCTTATGCTATTTCCTCTTGAGCGCACATAGATGCCTGCATCGTAATAGTCCTTGACAATATATCTGAAGATTGGAAGTATTATTCCTCTTGTCCTGTAAAGCCTTGTACCTGTTACCTGGCAACCTGTTTCAATAGCTTTTCGAATAACGCTGCTCTTTTCTGTATAGTCGTCGCCAATTAAAATCCTTGCGTTTTTGTCAAAGACAGAACCGATGGAATTCCCAAGTTTTATAGCAAACTGGGGTGTTATCTCCTGATTAAAATCACCTGTAATTCCCCGAACCCAAAATACGCTCTTTATTACCTCTGTCCCCCAGTAGATGTTTTCATCTATCACTGTGCCAGACTCAATTGTCTTCTCAGGCCAGATTTTTGCCTCTGCTTTGACTTCAACAAAATCTTTTAAAAGGTTTTTCTCACCGACGACCGCTTTTTCAGAAACTCTCACATAATCTTTTAAGATTGACCTGCTGCAAATCACACAGCCTTTCAATTCACAGTTTTTACCTATAAAACTACCGTTCCACAGAATAGCTCTTTCAAGCTTGCTTCCTTTTGCAATCTTTACCCCATCACCAATTACACAAAACTCGCCTATTTCAACATCGTCTTCTATCTCACACTCACTTCCAATAAACACACTTTGGCTTATCTTTGCGTTTGGTGAAATGTTGGATTCCTTTGAAATTCTGGGACTTTTCAGATCAAGGTCAAGTATTCCACCCAGCCTGAACACATCCCTGTGAGCCTTGATGTAGCTTCCTACATCTCCAATATCGCACCAGTACCCATCCATTCTAAAACCAAACATTGGCACGTTTTCTTTTAAGAGCTTTGGAAATAAATCCTTGCTAAAATCAAACGGTCTTCCATCTTCAATATAGTCAAGTATTTCTGGCTCAATTATATATATCCCTGTGTTTGCAAGGTTTGAAAATACTTCACTCCAGGAAGGTTTTTCAAAAAACCTCTGGATTCTTCCCTCTTCGTCTGTAAGAACAATACCATACTCTATAGGTATTTCAACCTCTTTTAAAACAATGGTAACTTTGCTTCTTTTTTGTTTGTGAAACTCTATAGCTCTTGTAAGGTCTGCATTTGTAATTCCGTCCCCGCTCAAAACAACAAAAGTCTCATCCAAGAACTTTTTTGCGTTCCTGACAGAACCTGCTGTGCCAAGTGGTCTGTCCTCGACAAAGTGCTGGATACGAACACCCCACTTTTGCCCATCCTCAAAATAGTTGATTATCTTGTCAGGATGGTACTGAAGAGTTGTTGCAATCTCAAAAATGCCATGTGCTTTAAGAAGCTTTACCGCATACTCCATCACAGGTCTTCCAAAAAAAGGTATCATCGGCTTTGGAAGTGAAACAGTCAAGGGTCTTAATCTTGTTCCAGACCCGCCTGCCATTATAACACCTTTCATAACTTTTTGAGACCTCCTCCTTTTACTTTAAAATTCTCCTCTAAAGTGCTGAAAACCACTCCATCTTTTTTGCCTCTGTGACAATCATTTCGTATACGCTTTTTAGCCTTTTTACAATTTTGTCCCATGAATAAATTTCTCTTGCATCACTTTGTGCCTGCCTTGAAAGTTTTTGACGAAGAAGGTCATCTTTTAAGAGAAGCAAAATCATGTCGGCAAGTGAGTTCGGATTTGCGCAGTAAAAAGTAAGTCCATTGTGAAGGTGCTTTACAATCTCAGAAAACCCGCCAATGTCAGAAACAACCGGGACACAACCTGATGCCATTGCCTCTAAAGCAACTATCCCAAAAGGCTCGTAAAGACTGGGAAACACTGCAATGTCAGCAATTTTGAAAAGCTTTTTTCTTTCGTCATCTGTAACAAATCCGGTGAATAATACCTTGTGTGAAAGTCCCAAGAAATGTGCCTTGGAGTAAAGCTCACCTGTCATTGGACCGTTGCCTGCAATTACAAGCTTTACATCATAAAAATTGTCAAGTACTTTTCTAAAAGCATCTATCAAGATATGAATCCCTTTTTCATAAACATGTCTTCCAATGAAAAATATTATCTTTTCACTGTCCAAAGCATACTTTCTTCTAAAATCCCAATCAAATGGCACTTGCGCAAACTCTTCAAAGTCTATTCCATTGGGAATGACAATGCACTTGTCAGGTGTTAAGCTAAATATCCTTTCACACTCATTTTTCATATACTCAGAGTTGACAATTACCTTCCACGCCTCAAATGTAAGCCACCACTCAACATTGTGAATAAACCTCTGCATATCTGTGTATATCCCACCGTTTCGTCCATGCTCTGTTGCATGAATTGTGGTAATCAAAGGTATTCTAAGTGCATACTTTACTATACGCGCAGCAAACGCGCAAAGCCAATCATGTGCGTGAATTATATCAAACTTACCCTCCTTTTGAGCAATATATATAGCCTTTTCAGCAAGTGCCATGTTCATCATCATAACCCAGTCAATAAAATTAAGGGAATTTAGAGGATACACCGGAACTCTAAATACTTTGAGGTTTCCATAATCTTCTGTTCTTTCATAGTCTTCTGAAATGGTAACAACATAAACAGTGTCTTTTTCTGATAGCTTTTGTGAAATGCTTCTAACAACTCTTGAGATGCCACCAACTATTCTTGGCGGGTATTCCCATGTAAGCTGCAGTATTCGCAATCATTCATCCCCTTTCTGACAGTTTATTTCTTTGGTTTTATATAATTTATACCACTTTGTGCAAAGTTATAACAAAAATGCTTCTGTAATTTTAATTCCTTTGTCTAATATTATTTTCTCCAAATGCTAATACTTTAAGTTTATAAATTTTTACTCGGGACTAGTTTTCAAAAAATAAGCAATTTGCACAAACATTTTATTTGAACTTTGTAATTATTGATGTTGTTTTTTTTTTCTTTTGCTATATTGAAAATATCGGTTTAATTTTTAAAATACAACTTTAGAGGAGGGGTTATGTAGAATGCAGGTGTATGTTGTAAGAAAAAGTCCTATACAGGAATTAAAAGAGTTTGGCGGAAGAGTTTTAAATGGTGTGAAAGAAGGCGTCAAAGAAATCATAAATGATATAGAAAGAACAGCGATAGCTTCAGGTTTGGAAAATGGCATTAAAGGCGGTATTAGTGGCTACAAACAAATCAGAGAATTTAATGCTGTAATGAAAAATGGATATACATTAAGAGGAATAGGACAAGCTGGCATGTCTGGAGCTGTAAGTGGTTTTGCAAAAGGAGTAATTAAATCACCTGGAATTGCCGGATGGATATCAATAGGTTGGTCATTTGGAGAAGGTTTTGTTAGAGGTTGGAGAGAGTATGGAAAATAAAAAAAGTTATTTTAGTTGGATCGTAGCTGGATGCATTACTTCTATACTGCTCGTTTATGCTGTTTACTACTTAAAAGACTCTTCTTACTTTAAAGAAAATCCTTTAAACAGAATTATTCAATTGTTGATTGTAGTTGGAATAGTAGTTGGTGCAATAATTGATGCTAAATGTATTGAAAATTCTAACAAAGTCCATCTTAGAATTTTATTAAATAACTTTCTGTTATTTTTAGTTTTCTTTTTTCTACCTCTAAACATTGGTCTTTTAGTTTTAAAAATAATACCAAGCATAAAAGACTTGGGAGCTTTTATCTTGCTTGAAATTTTTTTCACATATTCTGTTCTGCGTTCTAATTACTTATATATTCTTAAATTTAAGAATTACAAAAATTATGCAAAAATTATTATATTATCTGCTCTTTTGTTAGGAATTTTCTTGGGAATAATATTCCCTGAAATAGAAGGTATGTATAGATATTTATTAATTTTTGTTTTTGTTACAATACTTTTTGAGGTATTAAATTTTACATTGAGATAAATTTTTTTATTTTAATGTAATGAAAAATAGATATATGTTTAAGAGGAGTAGAACAAGATAGTTTGTCCAGTGCTGCAAGTGCTTTTGTAAAAGAGATAATTAAAACATTTGAATATGGAGAATATTTTACAACTGGTATATCTTTTGTAAAAGGATTTGTCCGAGGTTGGAATGAATATGGCAAATAAAACTAAATATCATTTTTTGAATTGGGCACTCAGCGGAATTATTTTTTCACTTTTAGTATTGATTTTATTCTATCTGAATAGAAACTCATCAATTTCGAAAGGTAATATTGAAAATAGAATTGCACAACTTTTTATTGTGGTTGGAATAGTAGTCGATAGTATATTAGATTTGTCAGCAGAACAGAATCCAAATGGTTACTCAAAGAAAATTTTAATAAAACCTGTGGTATTTTTTATCACTTTTTCTTGTGTGTTTAATATTGGTCTACTTCTGCTTAGAATAATATCTTCACTAAAACTTCTTGTAATGCTAATAATATTTGAATTTTTGTTTTCATTTTTTACTATTCGCTTTTTTCATTTAGAAAAAGTTAAATTTTGTAAATATAAGAATTTTGGCAAAATAGTGGTTTTCTTTATACTTGCGGCAATAATATTCTTTGTAATATTCATTCCATCTTTAGAAGGTATTGGTTTGTATATTGCAATATGTGTCGCTGGTATCGTTTTTTTTGAAATACTAAATATGGTATTGAAATAAATCAGTACAAAAAACGCTTGGTGACTATATTGACTTTTGAAATAATTATAAAGTGCGAGGTAAATGCTAATGAATCTTTATCTTCCTTTAGACACATTTCAAGAAATAAAAATCATAACAGGAAACAATGTCATTGAATGCAAGAGAAACAGCGATTTCATCAATATTTCAACTTTCTTAAAAGAAAATGAACCTTTTATTATTGTGTGTAATGAACAATTAATATTTTCTACAACTACTAAAAAACTAAAAAGATTAAAAGAAGAGTTGAAAATAGAAAAAGTAAAAATTGGTTTGGAAACCTTCAAAACTGAAGATGGATTTTTAAAATTATTGCATGAAACTTATGTTCTTTTTGGCAATGATAAAAAGTTTGTAGTATATATTGAACTAATTAACCCTGTTGATACATGCCCTATTATTATCGAGATAAAAAAGGATTCTGAAAAATGTTATTTCTCCTTAGCTAATATTCCACCAGGAGAAGAAAACAATAATTACTTAATAAAATATGCAGAACATATCATTCTTGACTTTTCTCAACTAGAGGAAGCAACATACGACGTTGAAATAAAATTTATTGATGGCGAAATGATTGGAAAAACAACCTTTAGATATCAACCTTCAAAAATGAGATTGGAGAAATATTTACCTTATAATCCTGTGTAATAGTGAACTACCATCCACCTAAAGAGGTGGAGGCTTCGTGAGAAGTTTGGTAGCAGCTAAGCTACCCTTATTCTCACAGGGTGGTTCACACACCCACTACTGACTATCTGCTTCTTTGCAGACTCGCCAGCTACCTTCGCAAGTATATTTAGCGCTCCATTTATATCTGCATTTACTACATACCCACAATCTTTGCACACGTATAGCCCTCTCTGCTTCCTGTTACTTTTCTTGACTGTCCCACACCTGTTACATCTCTGCGAAGTGTAACTCTCTTCCACTTCTACATACTCTAAACCATAATATTCACACTTTGCTTCTAACTTTCTCTTGAACCTTTCATATGGTATGTTCACAAAGTTTTGATTGTTTACAGCCCCAAGATTTATTTTCTGCTTTATATCTTTCATTTCCCCAATAACTACTGTACCTATTTGATTGTTCAGACAATGCTTGATTATATAATTGACAGCTTGATTCAAAAAGTTGTCAATTATATGCTGTCTTCTAAGACAAATCCGAGCAAGTTTTTTGCCGTATTTAATATTTTGCTTGCTATATATCGACTGGAGTCTTGCCTTTTGTTTGTTATACCATCGGTTGACTGATTTTATATACCTGCCTTCTATTAAAAAGGCAGTCCCGATGGTATCAACTACTGCTGCAAAATTGTCAAGACCTAAATCTATTGATAAGTACCTGCTTTTATCAAGATTATAATTCTGTTCTTCTTCTTCATACACATACTCAATCTCAAACCATTTGCCATGAAACCTTGGCACTATCCTGACTTCTTTTATCTTTTTGCCTCTAATGTTTTGTGGCAGGTCAAAATACAAATACCTTACTCCAAATTCCTTGTAGAAATTTCTGCCAAGACTGAGTCTCAGTTTATTCCCTTCTACCTTGAACTGGTCTTTAGGAAAAACAATCTGGTACATCCCTTCCTTTGGCAGGTATGTCGGTATTGAAATTTTTTTATCTATTCTCCCTTCTTTTTTAGCTTTCAAAAGACTTAAAAAAGATTTAAAAGCTTCGTCCACAGAAATAAGAGTTTGCTGGGCAACCTGAGAAGGCAAAAGTCTGTAATTTTCGTTTTCCTTCACAAGATGATATATGCTTTCATATGGCAGATATTCCTGAGTTTTAAAATAGTGTTGCCTTATATGATACAAAGCATAGTTGTACAAGTTTTTAGAAAAGTGACATAACATACGCAGAAGTTTGTATGTTTGTTTGTCACATCTTATATGATTTTTCTGTGTTTTGTACATCTGAAATCACCCAAAAATATTGTATCATACTTTTAGCAATTCATCTCCCACCTTAAAGAGGTGGGAGTCTTCTTGCTAAATTTTTGATAAAACTAAAAGACCAGCTGTGTTTAAAACAAACAAGCTGGTCTTTATTTTTATCACTAATTTATTCATAAAGATACAACACATACATTGCATGAGACCATGCAAGAGGTACAACCCATGCGGGCTTGCCAGTAAGTCTGTCAACCTGTTCTGGAAAAAGTCCATTTGAAAGGCTATGTTCTTTTGCCCACTCAAAAAGTTTTTCTGCCTCATTTACCTGTCCTGTTTTTTTATAGTATATCGCAAGCCAGAGTGTTGTCAGTATCCATGGATTCCCACCAATGTATTTATCATCGGAATATCTTTTGTAGCCACCCACAATCTTGTTTTGACACTCCCTTTCAATAGCCAAAATGGTAGCTTTAAAGGCTTTATCCTCCGCATCTATCATTTCAAACGGATAGTAAACCCCCAGCATTGAAATGTCAACAATCTCATCTTGTTTTTTGAAATAATAGGTTATCTCATATTTTTCGTCCTTTTCTGCGTACCTGTTCTCTTCAGGAAGTTTTAAAAATTCCTCATGTGAAATTCTAACATCTGTTGACCTTACATACCGTGAAAGTTTAGGACTGTAAAATCTTGTTGCCATCTGATTTTTTATTGCCTTTAGCTTCTTTTCAATTTCACTTTCAAGCTCAGGAAAATATTTTTTGGCTCTTTTCAGCGCTGCATATATGCTTGCATTTGAGTAAAGATGAATTCCTTCTCTTTCTTCCCACAGATCAAAACTTCTAAAGATAACCCCTTTTTCGCTGTCTACTGCAGCTGTCAAAAACAGCAGTGCTTTTTTGAGCTGTCCCCTATACTCTTCAATCAAATGCAAGGAATTTTGTTTTTCGCAGTGGTTCAAAAACCCCCACACAACAGATGCTGTTTCATCAATTTGAATTCCCCAGCTTGGTGCCAAAGTTCCATCTGTATAATACCTCTGGTCCCAGAATCCTTCTTTTTCCTGACAAGAAAATTTAAACCCAAAAAACTTTTCAACCTCAGCTGAAAGTCCCATTGCATCCATTGCATTTGTTATAAACGCAGCATCTCTTCCCCACACAAAACCATAACCGCCACAGTGGAAAAACTTCTCGTCAACCTCAGATGCAGCCAGTATTCCACCTGTTTTGGAGTTCTGCAGTACATAAAATAAATATGCACTTCTTTTCTGAAGCTGCATATCTTTTGGGTCTTGTGTGCAAATGAGCTTTACTTTTGAGAATTTTTTTTCCCAGAAGGTTTTGTTTTGCCTAAAAATTTGGTCATACCCCTTTTGTTTTAAATAAGAAAGTTTTTGATAGACTTCATCTTTTGAGTTTCCAAAAGTAAGAAAACATACAATCCTCCCTGTGTTTTTAAGTTTTACAGCAATTTGCGGGTTTGTTGCTTCAAGCCATCCTTCTAATTGATTATCGTTTGCATCATCAATTCCGTGTTTTACTGTAAAGCTTTTTACTTTGTCTTCAAATGCAAGTCCTATATATATGCCTTTAAAATACGCATAGATTATTTCATTTTCCTTATCAACCTTTGCAGCATTAAAAAGACTTGAGGAATTTATCATAGGTTCTAAAAAAACATAAAAATCTTCAAAGTCAGTCTCCCAAAGACGAACCAAGCTGTCTGTTTCAAAGTCAACAAAGTCAAGCTGAAAAATTGTTTTGTCTGCAATTTTATACTCAAAAAAATACGCAAAGTCATCCACAAATCCACTTTTTATTTTGAAACTTTCATTTTCGAAAAACACAAGCCCATCAAGAAAAATGGCTGCCAAAAAGAGTTTTAGCTGCTGATAATAATCTACTGCAGGCCAATAAAACCTTTGCAATATACCATTTGAATCAAGCTGCCCTAAAACCTTTGTATTCCCAATTATGGCTTCTATAACATGTGCTTTCTTCAATATAATCCCTCTTTCTTCTTATTCAAATTGTTGTGCAAACATTTGCAACAGTTTTATTATATCAAAATATTACTCGGCTTTGCATTCAACAATTTTACCAATTTTTATTTTTCCCTTCTTTCTTCATTAAAAACAAAACCCTCTCTGGCATTGAATTATTCTCATTGCACAAATTTAAAACATGTCATATGCCAGAGAGGGTTACAAGAGTATTCTGTGTAGGAGTAATTAAGTCTACCTTATCACCATTTCAATCAAATCATAAACCCTGCCTACCTGAGCACCATTTAAGCGAATTTTGTACTCCTTATCAGGTCTTGCAAAGATAAAATTCTCTTCAATATCCTTATCAGCTTCAACTATAAGGCAAATTGTAGGAGTTTTGGGTTTTATTATAATATAGTCATCTTTTATCTCGTACTCAAACTGACACGGTTTTAGTTCAAGGTTTACTGGTTTTTCAAATACAAAGTAGTTTTCATATTCAACTCCATCAACAAAAAGGCTTACAAAAACTATACTCTCCAAAAGGCTTTCATCAACTTTTTTCCCTACAACAGTTGCTTCAAACTGCTTTGGAATATAAGTAAACCTTCCTTTTAAAATATTTAAGTTTTCTACTTCTTCAGAAAATGCTTCAACCACACCATTTTCAGGAATTTCTATAGCAAGGTTTTTCTCATATAACTTTTGTCCATCAAAGTTCCAGATAGCAATATTGAGCTGACCCTGTTTTGGCACAAGTTCATCACTAACAACATAAACCTGTAGTTTTCCATTCTCATATTCAACCACTGGCAAGAACTTTGTAAATATCCTTTTTGACTCATAGTAAAGCGCTTTTCTTCTTTTTAGATAGTCAATTGACGACCATGAGATGACTGGCCAGCAGTCATTTAGCTGCCAGTAAAGAGCTCCTGCTGTTTTAAATTTATTTTTCCTGTAGTGCTCAACTGCAAGCTTTATAGCCTCTTTTTGAATAAACTGTGACAAATACACAAAAGAATCAAAATCTTTTGGAAGACCAACTGAACCTGCCATATACCTTATTAACCGTTCCAAGCCTTCTTCTTGTTTTTCGTGCATTCTCAAAGTCCTTGAAAAGATTGTCTGGTCTTTAAGAGGAATATATCTTTTCATTGTGTCAAGGTGTGCAGCTGCCTGAAATCCAAACTCGCTCACAAACCTCGCATCGTCGTGCTTGTAGTAAATATAGTCTTTCCAGCCAGCCCAGATATCCCATGTATGCTTGTCACCAGCAGTGCTGCTATTTGGGTGCTCCCCACCATACGGGCTTGAGATGTGATATGGTCTTGTTGGATCAAGTTTTGCTAAAATTTCAGGAAGCACCTTTTTGTATATCCTATTTCCCAAAAATTCTGGGTCGCCGATGTGCCACCAGTCCACAAAGCCCCAGTTGTTTTCGTTATTTCCACACCAAAGCACTATACATGGGTGGTTCCTTAGGCGTTTTATCTGATATTCTGCCTCTTTTTTGAAATTCTCAACAAAAAAGTCAAACTCATCAGGATAGATGGCACATGCAAACATGAAATCCTGCCACACCATTATACCGTTTTTGTCACACTCGCTATAGAACCAGTCATACTCATAGATTCCGCCGCCCCAGACTCTGAGCATGTTCATGTTTGCATCTTTTGCCATCCTTATGAGCTGTTTGTAATCATCCTCTGTGAGTCTTGGAAGAATTGAGTCTGCAGGTATCCAGTTTGCACCCTTTGCAAACACTTTAATGCCGTTTATTTCAAATATAAAGCTCTCTCCATATCTATCCTTTTCTTTTATTATCCTAACAGTCCTAAGACCAGTTGTTACTATTTTTGTTGCCTCTTCATTTGATGTTTGAGCCACAATTTTGAAAGTATATAAATTTGGTTCACCATAGTCATTTGGAAACCACAGTTTTGGGTTTTCTATTTCAACCCTCTCTTCAATAAAATACCCTTCTTTTGACTTGTAGACATCTGGTATAACTTTTTTTACATATCCCCCATCAGAGATTTCTATTTCAACACTTCTTGGCTTTTCAAATGAATTTATCTTTGCAAAAACTTTGACCACTGCCAAATTTTCTGATAAGTGTTCTGTTTTGATAAACTCATCTGTTATCTCAAGACCGTTGTTTAGATCTAAATACACACTCTTCCAGATACCTATTTGAAGAATCCTCGGGCCCCAATCCCAGCCATACGAATATTGAGCTTTTCTTATCCAGCTTCTTTGCGGATAGCTGTAGCTTGACTGGTAAATGCTTTTGAGCCTTTCTGCCTCTTTTATTGGTGAAAGAAGCACCACCTTTAAAATGTTTTTCCCTTTTCTAAGCGCAAAGCTCACATCAAATTCATATTTCAAAAACATGTTGTCAGTCTTGCCCAAATAATGGTCATTTAAATAAACCTCAGATACTGTATCAATTCCTTCGAACACAAGCTTTTTAACCTGAAAATCGATATTATCAACAACAAACTCTTTTACATACTCAAAATCTTTCTCTTCCAGCTGGTAAAATAAAACCTCGTTTGTGGCATAAAAAGGATCCGGAAGCTTTCCAAGGTTAATCAAATCAAGCTGGACACACCCTGGCACACTTGCCTCGTAATACTCATTTTGACCAACTTCTCTGAACTTCCATTTCCCGTCAAGATTTATTCTCACAGTTTCTGCCCTCCTGTGTTTGTAAAGTCTCTTAGAATTTATTATAATACTTCTCACAGCAAGTTTTTCTTTCTTTATTTTTAATCTTTATCTCATTTTTTAAGAAATATAATAAGGAGAAAATCTTCTTGTTACCTTTTAAATAGCTATAAATATTTTTCAATGATATTCAAAAAATACACAGGATTTTCTCCAAGGAAGTTCAAAGAAGAAGAGCAAAAATAAAAGCGCTTTTTTCTTTTTTGTGATATAATTTTATGAAAGAGTTTGAAAAAAGCATGTGTGGATGTGTTATGGAATAATTCTAAAGGACCATGAAGAAAGAAGCTTGTTTGAAGCAAGTGTGCTCAGAGAATATCTTGATTTTAGCTATTATTCTGAAATATACAATCAGAAGATTCTTGAAAGTATAAAAAATAAAGAATTTTTTAGAAAAGACTAGAAGGATATTTAGCACAAAGAAGGTGGAAAATGTGAAGATTTTGCTTTGCCAGATAAATCCCATTGTTGGAGATATTGAGGGTAACACAAAAAAGATAATTGAGATTATAAAATCTCACGCAGATGCAAAAATTCTTATATTTCCGGAGTTATCAATCTGTGGCTATCCTCCAAAAGACCTTTTGTTCCAAAAAGACTTTATAGATGCAGTTGAAAAAGCAATTGAAAAAATTGCAAAGGTAGTTGAAGATAGCTTTGTAATTGTAGGTAGTCCAACAAAAAGCCACCATGTTTCAAAACTTTTCAACAGTGCTATTATTCTCCATCAGGGTAAAATAGAAAAGGTTATACACAAGACTCTTTTGCCGTCCTATGACGTATTTGATGAAAACAGATATTTCATACCAAGCCTTGCAAGAGAAGTTGTGACTATTGAAGGGATAAACTTTGGTATAAGTATATGCGAGGATATCTGGAATATAAACAATGATGAAAATGCATTGTATGACATAAATGTGCTTGATGAACTTTATCAAAAGGGTGCAAAGGTGTTTATAAACCTTTCAGCATCACCCTACCACTACACAAAACTTGAAACTCAGAGGCTAAAAGTTTTGAAAGAAGCTGCAACAAAGTATGGTATTCCTGTTATATATGTAAATCAGGTTGGCGGAAATGACGAGCTGATATTTGACGGAAACAGTGTTGTGCTCAGTTCAAGCGGCAAAGTTGTGGCAAAAACAAAAGAATTTGAAGAGGATATATTGGAAATTGAGCTTGAAAAGATTGACAAGATGCCCGAAGTTGAAATACATGAAGACATCTCATGGATAAAAAAAGCACTTGTACTTGGCATAAGAGACTACTTTGAAAAGACAGGAATAACCAAAAAGGCAGTAGTAGGACTTTCCGGTGGAATTGATTCGTCAGTTGTTTGCTGTTTGGCAACAGAAGCGCTTGGGAAAGAAAATGTGCTTGGTGTTGCCATGCCATCTCGATATTCTTCAGAACATAGTTTAAAAGACGCAAAACAGCTTGCAGAAAACCTTGGTATAGAATTTAGGGTTTACTCAATTGAAGAGCCGTTTAAAAGCTATCTTAAAATGTTCAATGGAAGCGAAGTTGCTCTGCAGGACCTTGCAGAAGAAAACATTCAGGCGCGAATTCGCGGAAATATCCTAATGTTTATATCAAACAGGGAAAACCGGTTAGTTCTTACCACAGGTAACAAGTCTGAGCTTGCAGTCGGATATTGCACTCTTTACGGTGATATGGCAGGCGGACTTGCAGTTATATCAGATCTGCCAAAAATGCTTGTGTATGAGCTTGCAAGGTATATAAATAGGGAAAGAGAAATAATACCACATAACGTTTTAGTAAAACCACCGTCTGCAGAGCTTCGACCAAATCAAAAAGACCAGGATACTCTCCCACCGTATGAGGTGCTTGACCCAATACTTGTTGCATATATAGAAGAACAAAAGAGCATAGACGAAATAGTGGAAATGGGATACCCAAAAGATCTTGTACTCAAAGTAATAAAGATGGTGGAAAGAGCAGAATACAAACGAAAACAGGCAGCACCGGGCTTGAAAGTAACATCAAAAGCGTTTGGTTTTGGCAGGCGCATGCCAATTGTCCAGAGGTGGGTGTAGAGGATTGGACTTTCTTTAATCGTCCAATCCTCTAAAATTTTCTACACTTATCTGTTCAGTAATTTTTATATATCCTCACAAAACCTTTTAGGTTTGTTATATCAATAGTATTTCTCCCTGAATCAAGGTCTATATAGTAGCTATTTCCTGTCTTTGTAAAATCAAAGTCAGATTTTATTTTTCCTTGTGTTAACACCTTAACTTGTGCCCTGACATCTTTTCCTACATCAAATGTAATGTCTCCTTCACCTACATTTATAAAAGATGAATTTCCATACCCACTTGTTCTGTTTATCTTTAGCACAACATTTCCTTTTGTTTGTAAAACTTTAAAACTACCGGTATTTTCAATTTTAAGGTTTATGTTCCCTTTTCCATTTGTAACTTGAAAATCTCCACTGACATAGTCAAGCTTGATATCACCTTCACCATTTTTAATGTCAAGCGGCGCATCCGTGTTTGTCACTGCAATGTTTCCCACTCCATTTACTATGTAAACAGAACCGCCTTTAATATCCGAGACACTTACATTGCCGCTGTTGTTTTGAACAACTACTTTGCAGTCCTGCGGAAGGAAAACCTCAAATTCAAATTCTCTCTTTGGATTTGAAACCTTGTTGGCTAAAACTGCTTCGGTGCTGCCGTACGCCCTTGCTTTTACATAAACCCTGTCAAACTCATTTTCAATACTAGCATCCATGTCATCGAAAATCTTCTGAACTTCCTTCTCATTAGGCTCTCCAGTATTGCTGCTGGTTTCATTATATGTCCATATTACTTTTTTGACGTACCTAACAGTAATATCAGATGTGACTTTCCCTCTGATGATAATAGAAGAACTGTCACAGTCAAGGACAAAAGCCTTTCCTTTATAATCTAAAACCACCCACCTTCCTGACTGGGAATATTCTCTCGTTTTTGGCTTCTGAGGCGTGCATGACACAAGCATAAAAAGAATTGCCAGTAAAATAGTTATCAATTTGAACTTCATAAAAATCCCCCTTGAGTTCTCAAAAAAGAAAAGCCAAAACAATTTTTATATAGAAATTGTATAATAAATGTTCCTTTTTGTATACTACCCGACAAACAACTTTGTAAAGTTTCCCTAAAATCTCAAGGGGTACTATTGTCAAATCTCAACAGTCCACGCATACTCATTTTTGTGAATAAAAACATATAGTTTGCTGTTGCCTTTTTCCACAACTTCTGTGGTTATATCGCCATCTTTGAGACTAAGTTTTGTAAAATAGTCCACAATCAAGTGTTTTGCCACATTTGTGTTTTGAGAGATCTTTTCCACAAGGCAGTCTATATATATCTGGTCATTTTGATAAAGTATTTTATCGCAAAGGCTTGTTGTCTCTTTTACATCCACTATATCCTCTTTCTTGACATGTGATACAATCAAAACCTCTGGCACTCTGTACTCCCCAAACCTGTACTTTTTTATATTCACAATAGACGCAATGTACATCTTATTAAAAACCTCATTTTTTGAAAGCTTGTAAGCAATCCAAAGATCATGGTTTGCAATGTATGCTCTTTGGGTATCCACATTTACCGCAATACAGTCTGCTGCTATATGTTTAGGTGTTAAAAATCCCGATATGCACTTGACATACACGCCCCAAAGCCCGATTTTCTTGTTATAGTCTTTTTCAATATTCATCCCATTTTCAAGTATCATCTTTTTCTTGTTCAGGTCTACCGGAACATAGATAATCACGTTCAAACCCCTCCACAATCTTTTGTATTTTCTCTGCAAGTTCTTTCAGTTTAAAAGGCTGTTTTTTTAGTTTTTCACACAGCATTTTAAGCTGAAGAACATTTCCAAATACCAAACAGTCACTCTTTTGGACTGAGTGGTCTATAGAGCCCTTATTGACAACAGCGTCTGAGCCAATGGAAAGCATTGTCTGTTTTATTATGTTTGCCTGTGTGGGTGTCAGGTCTTCTATATATATGTGAAGATACACCATTTTTCTAAGAAGATACTCCTTTGCGTACATGTCAGGCCCTACTTTTTCAATGTACTTTTTTAGCTTTTCAATATTATTTTCCACCAAATAACAGTTCAATTTTAAATTTCTCCTTTCTCAAATTACCCTATATTTTTTTCACTACCTATATTTTAACCTACAAATCTTGACATTTTGATAGTAATAAAGAAGAATCTGCTTGTAATTTTTCCCCTGCCGTGCAAGATAGTTTGCTCCCCACTGGCTCATCCCAAGCCCATGCCCATACCCTCTTGTGTGGATTCTCACTCCCCTTTTGTCAGGGTAAATCCAAAATTCTGTTGAATAAAGCCCAAAGATGCTTCTGAATTGGTTTCCGCTCAAAACGGTATTCCCTACTTTTACAGATTTCACCCGTCCAGCTTTTGTTCTTTCAACTACCTTAATCTGGGAAGATATATTTGAGCTGTCTATTCTCAGCCCGGGAAAATAGGATTTTAATCTTTTTACAAACTCATCATAGGTAAAATAAAACTCACCTGAGAACTTAGGACAGCTTTCCTCGCCACGGCTCACAACACTTTTTAAGTATGGGATGGCCTCTCCAAACACTTCTTTAGCATCCTCAGTTTTACCGCCAGATGCGGCATGAAACAGACTATCTATAATCTGACCTTCGTAAACCAGCACTTGTCCTTTTGTTTCTTCCACAGCCATGCGTATCTTCTTATAGTACCTTTCAAAGTTTTTACCCCACCTTCTCTTCATCTCATCCCTGTCAATGTATGCCTGGCAGTGGGAAAAATCGTCGCAAAGATAGACCTTTTTTTCTTCATATCCTTTGTGCAAAGCTTTACCTACAATCTTTCGCGCAGCATATGTTCTTGAAGCAACTGCCTGGGCTTTTAAAGCCTCCAAGTTAAACTCGGCAGGCATCTCTGCTGCTACAACGCCTATAACATATTCTTCAAGCGAAATCCTTTCAATCCTGTTCTTATTTTTTCTTAGAAGATTTATATAAATATCATCTTTTTGATTTTTGTTCTGTGGCAAAGTGAATGCAGATGGCACGTTCTTGAAATCATCTTTTGAAGGTCTGGCAACAACATTTGCAATCAAAAACACCAAGGTGGCAAGCAGCATCAAGGTTGTGTCAAGCCAAAATGTCTCAAAATTTCTTTTCTTCACTTCTTTTTTCAAGTGCACCTCCAATTTTAAGTACAATTATTGTTACATCGTCTTTAATTAAAAACGAATTAGAAGTAGCCCATTCAAAAATCTGTTTTGAAGCGCTCTGAGTTGAAACAAACTGGTTTTTGGCAATAAATTCTTTCAAAATCCTGTCGCCATCCTCGCCCAACAACTCAAAAAGTCCGTCAGAGAACATAAATATCATGTCACCTTTCTGAAGCTTACAAGTTGAAAAATCAAACTGGGTTTCCGCTTCTATCCCAACCGGAAGAGAGTGTGACTCTACAGTTAAAACTTCATCCCCCCTTTTTATGAACGTTGGCATTGCCCCGGCTTTTAAAAACTCGGACGCAATAGTAAACCTATCTATGCACACAACGTCAACAGATGCAAATTGTTCACCGTTTCTTATGCTAAGAAGCGAGTTTATAAACTTTATGGCAACTTTTCTGTCAAATCCAAGTGACGAGAATTTTTTAAGAGCATCTATCACAATAAAGCTGTTTTCCGAAGCTGTCTTTCCGGTGCCCATACCGTCTGATATGCAGGCTAAAAATTTTCCGTTTTTGAGCTGCAAAAAGCACACCCTGTCACCGTTTATGTTTTCTTTACTCTTTGAATATATAGAATAATCTATCTGCACGTTTGGCTTTTTGATAATGGAAATTGTATATCCCCCTGATATTTTTGGCACCTCTGATATAATTTCTATGTCACAGCCTACAACTCCTTTCACAATCTCTTCTATCTCCATTTTTCGCGGAGCTTTAAACCCATCTTTGAGATCTATATCTATTTGGAAATAGTGATCGTATACAACATAGTCTACCTTCTCAACCTCATAGCCAAACCGCACAAGTTCAAGCTCAATCTCTTTTGATGTGCCCCTATCTTTCTTCATCTCATTTTCAGCCATCTTTGCCGCATCCATCACAATGTCCTTTAAAATTTCTATATGTGTCTTGAATACATTTTCCTTGGGGCTTGATGCCTTTTGAACAAGCTTTGAATATTTCAAAGATTCCAAAAATCCATTTATAACTATTATAAACTCTTTCCATCTTACACACAAAAACTTGAATTCTTTTAAATCCTCTTCTTCAACCCTGCCTTTTTTCAATATCATATTCTTTATCTCATTCAAGCTATGATTTATCCTGTAATAATCTATGTTCCAGCACACATTGGAATTGCTGCAATCTAAACAAAGTTTTTGGCACGTACTTTGAACAATGTTTTTTGCTTCCTCTTTGCAAATTAAAACTGCTGGTTTGCCACAAGCATTTTGCTCTATATTTTCAAGCACAGACGCAACCCCAAAGATCTTTTCCTTTATCATTCTTTGTACCTCCCTCTCGTCAGTACTTTGTAATTTTACAATCTTTTCTAACGGAAACAGGCAAAACAACACGGCAGATATCAAAATCTCACGAAATCTAAGTGTCGGGTTTGACGATATGTAAAACATTGATATGATATATCCGCAAAACCCGCCCAAAGCAATTCCAAACTTGCCAAACCCTTTCATTAGACCTGCCAGAAGGCTTGAGAATGCAAAAACGCATGCCATTTCAATGCTTCTGCACTCTTTTATGCTTTCTAAAAGCCCAATTACAAAACCCATTGCAGTAGACATTATCATTCCGTGAAAAAGTGATACCGAAAAAAGAAGAATAAAAAACAATATATTTTGAATACTCAACAGCGAATCGAGTCCACTTGAAAGTCCCAAAAAGCTCAAAGCCAGAACTACAACCATAACCACCGTCTGATCAGCTGTATATGCTTTTTTGGAATAAATTGCGGCAAAAAACCTCTCAAACATAATTACAGCCCAAAAACACCCAATCATCTCAAGCACAAGATACAAAAATTCTATCGGTGCTTTAGAAAACAGAAAAATAGAAATGCTACCGCTGCTTCCCACACTCAAAGCGCAGAACAGTGCCTTTGAATAAAGGTTCAGGTCAAAAAAATGGTTTATTGTAGT
Source organism: Caldicellulosiruptor obsidiansis OB47 (assembly GCF_000145215.1). Lineage (NCBI taxonomy): Bacteria > Bacillati > Bacillota > Caldicellulosiruptorales > Caldicellulosiruptoraceae > Caldicellulosiruptor > Caldicellulosiruptor obsidiansis. The sequence continues at coordinate 267,960 of NC_014392.1, read as the reverse complement.
TATCAAAAGAATGGAAAGCACATATTTTAATATTGAGCTTTTATCTGAGCATGAAATTATCCCGAAGATGGAAAAAATTGAGGCTAAATAGTACATGTAATCCCTTTTTTTGAAACTTGCAACATACGCACATGAAAAGAAGCTTCTTGAAAACAGGCTGCATCTTCCAAGCAAAAAGGCTAAAATTAGAACAAAAAATTGTTCTGTTCCAAACACCAAAAATCGGTCTGATATGCTGTTCCTTGAAGTTTTGACTTGGTCTCTTTTAAACTGTAAAACCTCAAGTCTTTCCAAGGCAACATCATCTCCTTTTGTACAAATTCTCAAAAGTCTTTTGTAAACTAATCACCTGCACAATTTATTCTACTTGCCCTCTTGAGTATTTTTTGTTGTAAATAGTAAGATGACCAGAAAATTTTTTACGACAAAAAATAAAAAAAGGGTGCAAAGGTTTTTAAAAACCTTTGCACCCACTTCAAAGAGTCTGCTGACCTGTAAAAAATCTTTCTTTTACTTGCCCATCTTCTCTTTCAGTACTTTTAGCTCATTTAAAATGTCCTCATCGCCATTTTCAAGCTCCTTGAACCTATCTTCCAATGTTTTTGAAGCATTTAAAAGCTCTTCATGCGCCTGTGCCCTTGCCTCTTTCTGTTCAATCTTCTGCGCGTACTTTTCAAACGACTCAAAAGCAGAAGTGTCTGTTAGTTTGCTCATGGTCTGTGTGATTGTAACCTGAGCGTCAGCCCTTTTTGACTTGGCAATGAGCAAATCCCTTCTTCTCTTTGCCTCTTCAATCTTGTCTTCCAGCATCTTAAGCCCGCTCTTTAATTTTTCCACAGCCTCGTGCTGCGCTTCATATTGTTTCTGGTACTCATTTGCAAGTCTCTCATACTCTCTCTTTCTCCTGAGCGCCTCTACTGCAAGCTCATCCTCGCCTTTTGAAACTGCAAGCTCAGCCTTTTTCTGCCACTCTTCAGCAGCCTTTTTGTTTTCTTCAACCTTCTTTTGTAAAATCTTTTCATCTGCAAGAGCGTTTGCAACCTCAGCCCTTGCTTTTTGCAGCTGGTCTTCCATGTCTTCAATCAGCTGATTGAGCATCTTTTCAGGGTCAGCCGCCTTTTCAATAAGATCATTTATGTTTGCCTTGAGAAGCTGGGCAATCTTTTGAAATATCCCCATAGCAGCAAAACCTCCTAAAAATGTAATATTTTATTTTTTATCCAAAAAACTCATCAAAAAGGTCTTTTATGACCTTTTTAATTGTATCGCTTGAACTTGAAAGTGAAGATGACTTAAAAAGCGCATCTGAGACAGCATTCTGGTATTCTATATAGCGTTTTTTGAACTCGTTAAAGTTACATTCATATAAAAGCTCTTTTAAGTTTTTATAATATGAATCAAAAAGATTAGACGACAGGCTAATCTTTAGCCTATTTTTTGCCTCTTCCAAAAATCTTTTAAAATTTTCAAGAAGTCCTCTGCACTCTGAAAACTCTCGTGAAAAGGTAAAAATGGTGTTTTCAAGCTCAGATATCTCTTTTTCTAACTCTTCATTGCTATCACAACTTTCAAGCAAACTTTTCACACGTTCAATCTCAAGGTCTATTTTGTAAAATCTAAAACCCACATTGTCGTAAATTGATACAATTTTTTCAAACCTGTCGACAAGTTCTTTTTGAGGTCTCATCTTTTTCTGAAAATCCTGTGATATTTCATTTTCAATCTGCATAAGTTTTCCTAAAAAGTCTTCTGCCAGGACAATTTTTTTAAAGTCGCTTGACACCTGAAGTTTTAAGAGCAAATCATCAAACTCTTTTTGAAGTTCTAAAGCCTTAGAAGAAGATTTTGAGAGAATTAGCGGATACTTTTCTTCAAACCTCTTTGTTAAAAGCTGGATCATTGTATTTATATATTCGTTTTTCTTGTCATCACCAAGGCTCTTGAAATATTCTATTTTCTCATCAATTCTTTTTATACCCTCAACAGCACTTTTCAAATCATCATCAGAAAGTCTTCTTGTAAGCAGATCATTTATCTTTTGCTTTAGAACCTCCTTATTTTTAACCCCATCTACAGCTATTTCTACCTTTTTAATGTACTCTATCTGTTCTTGTAGTGCCTTTTCAGAATCTTTTAAAACCTTTTCCAGAAAATCTAAATCACTTTTGAGTATGTTGTAGATTGTCAAAAAGGTTTTAAACTCACTGTCTGAATAGCTTTTTTTTATCCCTTCATAGTACTCTTTAAGATTTTTAAAATTTATGGTAACCTCTTCGAACTTGCTCTCAAGTTTTTGACCATCATCAAGTAACTTAAAAAACTTTGCCTTGTCCTCTAAGTTCAAGATCCTGTTTGAAATTGTTTCAAAATATTCTTCCACCTTCTGCAAGTTTTCAAGTCTTCTCATCTTCTCAGCTTTTTTTCTCTTGATAGCAACAGCTACAACAATCACAGCAACTATAAAGAAAAGCCCGAGCAAAAACCACAAAAGCTGTGCCCACAACAATTTTGAAAAGTCTATTTCAACTTTATAAAACCCACCCCACATATTTTAAAGCCTCTCTTTTTTATTTTTAGAAATTGAACACATTCTCTATGTCAAATTCCAGGTTTTCAAATACAGCTGACTTTATAATCCCTTTTTGAGACAGGGTAGCATATTGTATATATACTCCATTATCTAAAACGAAAACCCGGAGAGATTTGTTACGCGGACTTACAATCCAGTACTCGCAAACACCAAAGTAGCTGTAAAGCTGCATCTTTTTTATATAGTCAACAGAAACACTCGAAGGCAAGAGCACCTCAACAATCAGTTTTGGCACACCTTCTTTTTGATATTTTTTACTCCTCATAAATCATTTTAACTGTCATACCACCGTCAACAATTAGATTTGTGCCTGTTATAAATGAGCTTTTCTCAGATGACAAAAACAAGATGGCGTTTGCAATGTCTTCGGGGACACCCACCCTTCCTGCCGGATGCTGAAGATGGTCAACTTCGCGCAGTTCTGGTTCTCGGCGGTATTTTCTTTTCTTGTACCTTGATGTCTCTATCCACCCCGGACTTATGGCATTTACCCTAATTTTTCTGGAAGATAGTGAAATTGCTAAAGAGTGTGTAAGTGCAAGTATACCGCCTTTTGACGCTGAATATGGCTCTGTGTTTGGCTCAGACATCAAAGCTCTTGTCGATGCTATGTTTACAATAGAAGCACCTTCTTTTAAGTACGGCAGAAGAAATTTTACCATTAAATATGGCGCTCTCAAGTTAACATTTATAACTTCATCCCACTCATCAACGCTTCTTTCTTCAATCCACTTTGTTGAGCCTATGCCTGCATTGTTGACAAGAACATCTATTTTGCCAGCAACATCACCAATCTTCTGGCAGACAAGCTCAATCTCTTTTGCGTCTGCCAAGTCACACTCAAAAAAGGTTATCCTGTCTTTGAACTTATCAAAAAAGTCCTGAGAAGCATCTTCAATCGCTTCTCTGTCTTTGTCAATAGCAAACACTTTCGCCCCATTTTCCAGAAAAGAAAGTGCTGTGACAAGACCAATTCCCTGGGCAGCGCCTGTTACCACCACATTTTTGCCTTCAAACTCAGTTATCGAAAGAAAAGGTGAATTCCCCACTTTTTATCATTCCTTTCTTTAAGAAATTAGCTGAGTGTAAAGCTCATACACGCTCTTTTTCAGCACCGGATGGACAAAATCCTTTTCAATTTCGCAAAGAGGCTCAAGTACAAATAGTCTTTTGTGAAGTTCTGGATGGGGGATTTTGAGATTTTCTGTGTCTATGACACAGTCATCATAAAAAAGAATATCAATATCGATGTTTCTCGGTCCCCATTTAAAAAGCCTTTTTCTCCCCATTTTATTTTCTATATCAAGCACAAACTCAAGAAGTTCAAGCGGTGAAAGTACCGTTGTGCCTTTTAAAACACAGTTTAAAAACTTTGGCTGATCTACAAATCCATATGGTTCTGTCTCAATTATACTCGAAACTTTTTCAATTCTTATCTTATCTTTCAGGTGCTCAATTGCTTTTTTTATATTCTCACCTCTATCACCAAGATTACTCCCAAGTCCTAAAAATACAACATTTTCAGCCATATTCTATCATTCACCCTCTTCCTTCAAACTTTCAAAAAGATTTCTTATACTTTCATTTCTCTTCTGAGTTTCCTTATCATCTACTGAAATCAAAATCACATCGCCCTCTTTTGCACACTCAGGTAAAATCTCTCTTGGAACACTTACCATCTTCCTGTTTTGAAGCTCAATAATAGCAAAGTCACCTTCAAACCTGTCTATAATAGCTTTTTTGGTCACTATATAACACCTCTTTTTTAAAAAAGTTTTGTCTCAGCAAAATATTGCCTGTGTCATCAAGATAGCTCTTTTGTTTTCTTTTACATCATGTACTCTAACAAATTCAATCTTCTTCTGAGCACATATTACAGAGACAGCAACAGTACCTTCCAGTCTCTCCTCAGGTCCAAGATTACCAAGCACATAACCAATCACCGATTTTCTGGATGCCCCAATCAAAATTGGTCTTCCTAAAACCTTGAACTCTTCACACCTTCGCAGTATTTCCAAATTGTCCTCAGGTCTTTTCCCAAAGCCAATGCCAGGGTCCAAAATGATGTTTTCAAGTTTTACACCAGCTTTTAGCGCCTGTTCAATCCTTTCCTCAAAAAACTGTAAAATCTCTTCAATCACATCTTCATAGTAAGGATTTTTCTGCATATCCTTTGGCGTGCCTTTGATGTGCATAATTATGATAGGAACATTATACTGTGCTGCCACGTAAAACATGTCTTTGTCAAACGTCCCGCCGCTGATATCATTTATAATGTCAGCACCGGCTTCTATCGCTTTTTGAGCCACCCTGCTCTTGTATGTATCAATCGAAATTGGAATGTTCTTATCCACTTTTCTTATCGCTTCAATTGCAGGAATTACCCTTTTTAGTTCTTCTTCCTCACAAACCGGGTCTGAAAAAGGTCTTGTCGACTCACCTCCAATATCAATGACATCTGCACCATCTTGAATCATCTGCAGTGCTCTCTGAGTCACTTTATCAACCTGGACTCTTGAACCCTCATAAAACGAGTCAGGTGTAACGTTTATAATCCCCATAACATTTGTCTTCAAAAGACTTATTTGCTTATCTTTTGCCAGTAAGCACCTTTGCGAAATGGTAAAATCTCCATCAAAATTGCAATCTATCCCTGCCTCAGCTAAAATACATCTTGTCTTTTCAAAGTTGTAAAGTGATGTTGTTGCAAAGCATATATTGCCGTTTGTGATTGTAAAATAACCAAGGTTTGAAAGAAGCTGGACAAACCTTGATGGATTTTTCACATCATCAAATCTTAAGATTATTGAGTTTGCTTTTTTTTCAAATTCCAAAATGTCTTTTTCATCAAAACCTTTTTGATACAAAATCCTTTTTAAATTTGCATCTTTTGAAATCAACCTCAAGTTTTATCATCCCCTTTTAAAATCTTATGGTAACCTCTCCACTTGAAATCTCTACTATCTTCCCATCTTTTTCACATACAAGCTCCCCATTTTTGCCAATGTCTTTGCAAAGCATCCTCTCACCATTTACCAAAATCTCTTTTCCAAGATTTATGCAAAAGCTTTTATATTCATCCCTGAAATACGAAAACCCATACTTCTCAAAGTTGGAAAGCTCTCTTTCAAATTCTTTTAAAATGTCAATTATTAACCTTGTTCTGTCAAAATCATGTAATGTCTCAGCTTTCAAGGTTGTTGCAATGTCTTTTATTTCCTCTGGCACACTTTTTGCATTGACATTGATTCCTATACCAATTATAATACTGCCAAACCCCTCAACCTCACCTGAAAGCTCTGACAAAATACCACAAACTTTTTTGCCGTTCAAATATATATCGTTTGACCATTTTATAAAACTCTCAACTCCATGTTTTCTCAAAACCCTGTTTATCACAAGCCCGGTGAAAAGTGTAAACGGGACAATCTTTTCTAAATCCAGCAAAAGAAGCTTCAATAATATAGACATTTTTATGCCCTTGTCAAGGTCCACCCACCTGCGTGAAAATCTGCCTCTTCCCTGGGTCTGCCTCTCAGCATACACAACTGTAGCGTTTGGAAGATACTGCTGGTTTTGTTTTACATACGCATTTGTTGAGTCCACTTCGTTAAGATATATAAACTCTTTAAAAAGGTTTGAAGATTGGATGTACCCTTCTATCTCCCAAATTCTTATCACATCTTTGTCCACAAGCATATATCCTTTCTTCTTGGCAGACTCAATCCTGTAGCCCAGAGCTCGCAACGATTTTATTCTCTTGTTTATTGCCATCCGGCTAACATGTAGTAAAGAGGCAAGTTCCTCACCTGAAATATACTCATTTTCATACAGCTTTTTTAATATACAGATGTCCTTTTCATCCATTTTTCCACAAGTCCTTTCTATAAAAGCTTTCTTTGCAAAAACCAAGGGCAAACCATTCACATGTTCGGCAGATACTCTCAAGCTGGTGTGGCAAAACCTTTTTCAAAGCACTGTAAGCCTCAGAAGGCAGCACATTTTCTAAATCAGAAAGCCCATAGAACTTTAAAAGCTCAACTACTTTTGCATCATACTTTTTGACCTTCTGTTCAAACTTGCACTCTGTAGCAGCTAAGTTTGGGCAGCACCTGCAAATTTCATCTGGAAATGACACAATCTTTATAGGTAAATTTTCAAGATAAACGCTTTTATAAACTCTTTCAAAATTTTCAACAAACTCCTTGCTATACCCTGCTCCTCTAAAGCCCAGAAAACATAAAAGATGATGTGCTCTGAGTATAATTGGCATTTTATTTCTATTCATTTTCTTTCATCAAAACAAGCTTTTTAACTTAATTATACCACAACTTTTCAGCAGTGTGAGAGAAAAACCCCCTTCTCACACTCTTTTTATTTTCCCGCCAAGGCTTGTTATATTTTTCTCAAATTCAAAATATCCTCTATCGATGTGACAAGCTCCATCAATTTCAGTTACTCCTTCTGCAGCAAGCGCTGCCAAAACAAGTGCAGCACCACCTCGCAAATCTTTTGCCTCAACCTTTGCGCCTTTTAGTTTTTTAACCCCCTCAATTACTGCTACTCTCCCCTCAACTTTTATATTTGCGCCCATCTTGACAAGTTCACCAACATGGAGGAATCTGTTTTCAAATATTGTTTCAATAACAACGCTTGTACCTTTTGCTATACTTAGCATACTCATCATGGGCGCCTGCATATCCGTTGGAAAGCCAGGGTAAGGCAGGGTTTTTATGTCTGTTGCTAAAATCCTGTCCGGTGCCTCAACGCGTACAGTATTTTCCCCTTCATAGATCTTCACGCCACTCTCTTTGAACTTGGCAATAACAGGTCTTATATGCTCACAAATTACATTTGTAAGTTCAAGCTCACCACCACACATTGCAGCCATTGCCATGTACGTTCCCGCTTCAATCCTGTCTGGAATTGGAATGAATGAGCAGCCTGAAAGCTTTTTTACTCCCAAAATTATGATTGTATCAGTGCCGGCACCCATCACTTTTGCACCCATTGAGTTTAAGAAATTTGCAAGACATACAACCTCAGGTTCAGTCGCAGCATTTTCTATTATGGTCTCACCCTCTGCTAAAACGGCTGCTATCATGATATTTTCTGTTGCTCCAACAGACGGAAAATCCAGATACACTTTTGCACCTTTTAATTTTTTAACTTTCGCTTCAATGTAACCCTGATTGAGTTTAATCTCTGCACCAAGCTGGGAAAGCCCTTTTACATGAAGGTCAATTGGGCGTGTGCCGATATTGCACCCACCCGGCATTCCAATTACAACTTTTTTCCCCTGGGCGATAAGGCTTCCTAACAGGAGTATTGAGGCTCTGAGTTTGTTCACCCCATCTACATCTATATCCCCGTTTTTGATATCAGGAGTGATTTGCAGTTTGTTACCTTCAATCTTTACATCGCACCCGCAGTGGGAAAGAATCTGCAAAAGCACTTTGATGTCTTCCAGTAAAGGGAGATCTAAAATTTCAATCGGTTCACTTGACAGCAAGGATGCAGCCAAAAGTGGCAGTATTGCATTTTTTGAACTGTGAACCTTTATACATCCTGAAATCTTATTTGCACCTTCTATTACAAACTTCGACATTTGTCTTTCTTCTCCGTCCTAAAATTTTGCTTATTATAGTAGTATTGAAATCTTTTTGTGGCTTTAGACAAAAAGTTTTGTATAATTTTTAGACATATTTTTTAAAAGAAATATTAGCAAAAAGGGCACATCTTGTATTATAATAGAAATAACTAAAGAAATTTTTGGGTAAAAGGAGTGAAAAATTAATGCCACCAAAAAACCAACAAAATGGTGTTGTCAAAAAAGGAGTTTTAAGTCTTACATATGTAGCAGTTGCATTTATAATTGTACTTGACATTTTGCTCGGAATTGCTATGCCACCAAAATTCAAGTTATACTCTATCTTGGTCGCCACAATCACATTTATCCTAACACTTTCACTTACAGCTTTCATGATCAGGTATGAGATGAACAAAATGATTACAAAACTTGAAGATGTTCTCGAAAAAATCAAAAACGGAGATTACAGCAAACTTATTTCATCAAAAGAATTTGGTAATATCCAGAGAGTTGCATCAAGCGTAAACATTGTTCTTTCGGATATAAAGACATTGATTGAAAGCTTTTTTGACCTGTCAAACGCAATTGTAGGTGCATCTAAAAAGGTCACAAAGACGTCTGAGGAAGCTGCTGCTGCAATTGAAGAGATCGCAAAGACCATTGAGGAGATCGCAAAAGGTGCTTCCCAGCAAGCTGAAGAGGCACAGCATGGTGTTCTGCTTGTAAATAACCTTTCTGAACAGATAAATGCTGTTTCTGAAAGTTATAATGCTGTGATTGACGAAGCTAACAAAATAGATAGCCTTAACAAAGAAGGAATAGAAAAGATGAGTGCACTTCGTGAAAAGGCTGAAATTGCTGTGACCACTGCTGAAAATGTTATAAATACTATTACTTCATTCATAGAAAGAATTAAAAATATCTCAAACTTTGTTGAAGTGATAAACACTATTGCTGAGCAGACAAACCTTTTAGCACTCAACGCTGCAATTGAAGCAGCAAGAGCAGGTGAAGCTGGCAGAGGATTTGCAGTTGTTGCAGATGAGGTAAGAAAACTTGCTGACCAGAGCAAAAAAGCTGCAGATGAAATCAATTCAATTGTTGATGTTATACTTGGCGAAACCGAAAATACAATCAAAATAATAGACGAAATAAAATCTGCTGCGTTTGGTCAAAAAGATGCTGTTATTGAGTCTCAACAGTCATTTGCAAAAATTTCTGATGAGATAAATGCAATTGTTGAAAAAACTTATATTGTTAAGGATGCTCTTGTCAGAATGGAAGATGCAAGAAATGCAGTTATCAAAGCAATTGAAAGTATATCATCTGTATCTGAGGAGACAGCTGCAGCATCACAGGAAGTTGCAGCAACTGTTGAAAATCAGTTAAATTCTATAAATGAGATGAAATACTCTGCACAGTCACTTCAAAAACTTGTTGATGAGCTTGAAAAGAAACTTAAAAAATACAAGATAAGATAAAAAAGGCCCCGGAAATCTATTGCTCCGGGGCTCTTTAGTTTTTGAAGAAAATTCGTTTTTATCCTGCAAGCTCTTCTTCCTTTTCAAACTGGCTATAGTAAAGCTGAGCGTAAAATCCACCTTTGCGCAAAAGCTCTTTATGTGTGCCTTGCTCAACAATGTCGCCATGGTCCATGACCAAAATGAGGTCTGCATTTCTTATTGTTGAAAGCCTGTGCGCTATTATAAATGATGTTCTGCCTTTCATAAGATTATCCATTGCTTTTTGAATCTGAATCTCCGTCAAAGTATCAACAGAACTTGTTGCTTCGTCAAGAATCAAAATCTTCGGATCTTTTAAGATTGCCCGTGCAATTGTCAAAAGCTGTTTTTGACCTTGAGAAATATTTGTGGTCTCCTCATTTAATACAGTATCATAACCCTGAGGCAGTGTTCTTATAAAATGGTCTGCATGTGCAAGTTTTGCAGCTCTTATAACCTCTTCATCTGTTGCATCTGGTTTCCCATAGCGTATATTATCTTTTATAGTACCATTGTAAAGCCATGTATCTTGTAAAACCATACCAAAAAGGGATCTCAAATCATTACGATTGAACTCTCTTATGTCATGTCCATCTATCAAAATTGCACCATCGTTGACATCATAATATCTCATCAAAAGCTTAACAATAGTTGTCTTACCAGCACCAGTTGGTCCAACAATAGCAATTTTCTGTCCTGCATTCACTCTTGCCGAGAAATTTTTAATAACAATTCTGTCAGGTCTGTAACCAAACCTGACGTTTCTAAACTCTACATCTCCTTTTATGCTTTCAAGATTAATCTCTGGATTTGGTGTATCTGGCACCTCTTCCTCTTCTTCTAAGAATTCAAACACTCTCTCGCTACAAGCGGCTGTTTGCTGCAAGATGTTTGAAATGTTAGCAATCTGGGCAATTGGCTGTGTAAATGATCTTATATACTGAATAAAGGCTTGAATATCTCCAACCTCAATTGTTCTTTTTATTGTCAGGTAACTTCCCAAGACAGTCACAACAACATATCCAAGATTCCCTATGATGTTCATGAGCGGCATCATAACACCTGTCAAAAACTGTGATTTCCATGCAGCGTTATAAAGCTTTTCATTGTAAATATTAAATTTTTCAATAGTCTTTCTTTCAGCATTAAATGCCTTTATTACAATATGCCCGCCATATGCTTCTTCAACCTGACCATTGACATGCCCTAAATACTCTTGTTGCTGCATGAAAAACTTCTGTGATTTGCTAATAATTAACATAACAACCGAAAAAGAAAGAGGAATTATAAGCAAAGCAACCACTGTCATCAAAAGATTTATGCTCAGCATCATAACAAGCGCACCAATGACTAAGGTTGTTGAGGTTATTACCTGTGTGAGGCTCTGATTTAACGTCTGTGTGAGTGTATCAACATCGTTTGTGATTCTTGACAGTATCTCACCCTGATTTGTACTTTCAAAATATTTCAGTGGAAGCCTGTTAATTTTCTGTGAAATCTCTTTTCTGAGCCTGTATGTGAGCTTCATAGAAATCCCCGACATAATCCAGCCCTGTAGATAGCCAAAAATAGCACTTACTATATAAAGACCCAGCAAAATTAAAATGATTTTCCCAACATATTCAAAGTCAATACCACTGCCTGTACCGCTTACTTTGCTCATAAGTCCTTCGAATATCTTTGTTATAGCTTTGCTAAGAATCTTAGGTCCAGCAATCGAAAAGGCAGCAGACAGCATTGCAAGTACTATTACTGCTGTTAATGACAACTTATAAGAAGATAGATACCTTATAAGCTTTTTCATAGCAGTCTTAAAATCTTTGGGCTTTTCACCAACAAAAGCCGGTCCCATAGGTCCGCCAGGTCCACGTCTTCTTGGTCTTTGAATATTCATTGTAGATGATGTAGACTGTCTTTCACTCATGCCAAAAGTTCCTGGTCAACCAAACTGTGCACATTAGCACGAGTTTGGCGGCTGGGGTATTTATAGTCCGCCTTTCAGGCTTTCCCAGCCCCAGCAGGCGGTATTTGGGAAAGCCATAGCCCCTGTCCCAAGAAACAGGAACTTACGCCTTTATAGGTCTTCCCCACTTGCCCTGAAACTAAAAGTGATTTCAGGACAGACATGTCACGCAGGACTCTGTCAGGGGAGAGTGGAGTCACCACCGCTACCCTGAGAACTCGCCAGAGATTGTGGTTTTTGCCACGACTACCTGCACTTGTTCCATCCAGTGGTACAGATAGCCTCTCTGCCTCACTCCCAAGGCTTTGTAAAAACTTTTTCGCTCTATCTATCTCTCTGAGTTGCTTTTTCCTAACGTATGTGTTCTTAACTACCTTCCTTACGTACTCCTTCAGTTCCTCCAGTTCGTTTACATCAAGTCTACTGAGAAACATCATATAGTTGTGCGGTATCCTTTCTCTCAAGCCAAGCCCTCTTCGGGCTATCACATATGCAGCTGCCACGTCCTTGCTCACCATAAACTGCGGTGCATACTTTAACATCCCTATCACAGAAGTATACGCAGGGTTTACTTCTATAACCTCTACTCCTTCTCGCTTTGCTAAAAGTTTTACCTTCTCCAAAAGTGACCTGTACCCAAAATAGTGCCTTATCCGTCTTGATTTTCTACCTGAAAAATCTCCTCTTTTCCCTTTGTCCTTTATGTTCAACTTCTCAATTACTAGGGCTTTTTGATTATCTTTCGCCATTTCTACTATCATGTATGCATACTGCCACCTGTAATACTCCCTCTTGCTTGAACTCCCACTCTCAAGCTCTGGCATTGGTATTCTGCCATATTCTAGAAGCTGTCCACTCTTGTCTGTTTCTGTCCATGCCACGTGCCTGGGATATGCGTTTGTGTCTATCCCTATAACTCCACTTGTTCTTGTCATCGCAGGCCTTGGGAAAACTTCTTCAACGGTAAAATAGGCATATATTTTTCCATTTTTGAGTTTCAATTCAACAGAATAGGGTTCCCCACAAGTACCTATCGCCTGCAACAGTTGATTCCTGTCTGTGTACGTTCTGTCTTTTATCTTCCATCCAGGCTGTATAATCGCATATACGTACTCCCTTTCTCCCACGTTGATTCTGAGTTTTGTACAATCTTCATCTATCTCAATCCTTGTGTTGAGATTCCCCTTCTTGCTCCTGTCTCCTCTTGAGTACAGATTCCCTTTCCTCTTCTCCTGCCACTTAAGTTGAAGTTTCCTGTACGCTTTACCGTTTATGTGCCTCTTCTGGAGTTTTTCAAAAAGCTGCCTGCCACCAAAAACAACCTTATTGGGATTTTCTCCTCTTTCTTTGCATGAGGTCAAAATGCTTTTTGCTTTCATTATCGCATCATCAACGTATCGGGAATTAAGATTGAAAATTCCCTGCAGCTGCTTTTTGAGTTCATTCCTTTTATGCCCTTCCAGTAGCCTCTTGTATGCATACCTCATACAAGAGGACCATCTTCTCATAAGGTCTAATACCTTCTGCTTATCTTCACTGCCCTCAAAAATCAGCTTGGTTTGAACTGTTACCATGTCTTTTATTAGCACCTCTTTGCCAATAAATCCTTGCTGCAAAAGATGTATACTGCCGCTATTAAATCCTCTGCCAGTTCTTCTTTTATTTCTTCTTCGTTTTCTCTGCCATTTAACACTACAAGTTCTACCCCAAAACTCTCCATGAAAAACTTAAGATATTCAAATCCAAAACTTGCAAGTCTGTCAGGATACACTATTACAACTTTTACAACTTCTCCTCTTTTGATTTTGTTCAAAAGTTTTAATAGTCCTCTCCTGTTTTTATTCTACTGTGCTAGCTATTTCAGATATAACCTCAATACTGCCAGCCTTGAGACTCTGCGTATTCCTCAAGTCTTCTGAGCTGGTTTTTAAGGTACTCTTCTTGCTTTTTAGTGGAGAGTTTTGCATACAAAACAAGGGTTGGCTTTGTTTTTTCTTCTATCATGCCAAGTAGTTTTTCTATGTCTTCTTTTTTTTATACCTTCTCCTTCCCTTAGGGAGCCTGAGAGGTATTATTAACCCTTCCTTTTCCCAGTTTAGGAAATAGCCTTCGACTAATGCCATATATCTCTTTAACTTTTTGCATACTCAGTAACATTCAATATCACCTAATTAAAATTACACCTTTTTGCATTGTTATTTTCAACTGTTGTCACCTCCTCTGGAAGTTGTGAAAGTGCAATTTCACGATAAGTTTCACAGGTTTTTAAAAGTTCTTCATGCTTGCCAATACCAGCAATCTTACCATCTTCAAGCACTATTATCTGGTCTGCATGAATCAAGGTTGCGATTCTTTGCGATACTATTATTACTGTCTTATCTTTAAGCTTTTCTTTCAAAGCTCTTCTTAACTTTAGTTCAGTTCTAAAGTCAAGAGCAGAAAAGCTTTCATCGAATATATAAATATCCGGATTTTTTACAAGCGCCCTTGCAATTGAAAGTCTCTGTTTCTGTCCTCCCGAGACGTTTGTTCCACCCTGTGCAATCTCAGTATCAAACTTTTGTGGTTTTTCCTCTATAAACTCAAGTGCCTGAGCAATCTCTGCTGCCTGTCTCAAATCTTCATCTGTTGCAAAATCGTTGCCAATCTTGAGGTTTGACTTGATGGTACCACTAAAAAGCCAGCTCTTTTGTGGAACATATCCTATCCTTTCCCTTAAATCCTCAACCTTTACACTTCTAACATCAACACCGTTTACCAAAACCTGTCCTTCTGTTGCATCATAAAATCTCATAATAAGGTTTACAAGAGTGCTCTTTCCACTTCCCGTTCTTCCAATTATGCCAACCGTCTGCCCTGGCATAACTTTGAAGTTTATATTTTCAAGAACATACTCTTCAGCCCCTGGATATTTGAAGAACACGTTTTTAAACTCTACCATTCCTTTCATATCTTCTCTGAACTTCTCCGGCTTTTCCGGATTTTTGATTGAAGGTTCTGTTGAAAGTACCTCTTCAATACGTCCTGCTGAAACAGCAGCTCTTGGAACAAGTATAAATAGCATTGAAAGCATCAAGAATGAAAAGATTATCTGTATAGCATACTGCATAAATGCAAGCATGTCTCCAACCTGCATACTTGAATTTTCTATATAATGTGCTCCAACCCATACAATCAAAAGGGTTGTGCCATTCATAATAAACAGCATTGAAGGAAAAAGCACTGCCATTGCTCTGTTTACAAAAAGACCTACTTTGGTCAAATCTCTATTTGCCTCATCAAACCTTTGTTCTTCAAACTTTTGTGCATTAAATGCCCGTACAACCATGATACCAGACAGATTCTCTCTTGCTACAAGGTTTAACTTATCTATTAGCTTTTGCATAATCATAAACTTTGGCATTGCAATGGCATATAAAATCATGATAAGCCCCAGAAGAACAATTACAGCAAGAGCAATTATCCACGACATTGAAACGCTTTTTGATAGTGCTTTGATTACACCACCAAATCCCATTACAGGTGCAAAGAATATCATCCTTATTCCAATCACAAGAAGCATTTGAATCTGCATGATATCGTTTGTCGTTCTTGTAATGAGTGATGCCGTTGAAAACTTATCAAACTCTTCAATTGAAAAACTTTCAACCTTGGAAAACACGTCTTTCCTCAAATCTCTTGCAACACCAGCTGCCACTCTTGCAGCAAAGAAAGCAACCAGAATAGTAGAGATTGCTGAAACCAAAGTTAAAAGAAGCATCAAAAGCCCCATTTTTATAATATATGCATTCTGCATCTTACCTATATCAATTCCAATTTTTTTATATTCATCCTTTATCGCTACAGCTGCTGCCTGAACTATCATACTGTCACCAAGCGATGAAAACTTTTTGTTTATTTCTTGCTGAATTTGATTTATCTGTTCCTGTGGTAACTGTTTCAAAATAGCAAAAAGGTCAATACTTGCTGGTATCTGTCTGCCATTAAAGTTTATAATCCCGCCTTTTGCTTCTTTCTTCATCTTTTCGATACCAAAAGCAGCTAAAATAGCTTTACCCATCTGAACATTAACTCTGTCTAAACTGTCCCTGTCCTTTTTCTTTAATACATAAATATCTTCTTTGGATAAAAGAGGATATTTTTTGAGATAGCTACTGTAGTCATCAGAACTTTTTGTTAAAAGCTTATACATGTTTAAAATGTCATCTTTTTTGTCTTGCGGCACAAACAAAAGCACTTTTTCCATAGTTGAACTTGATATGGCTTCTGGCACTGCGTTTTCTATACCACTTTGCTGAATACCTACATTTACTATCTTTGACATATAATCTGGCAGCGTAAGTTCACTCATTGCTTGAATAAACACAAACAAAACTGCTGCTAAGACAAGCAGAGTATATGGTTTTACATATCTTAGTACTTTCTTCAATTTGCTATCACCCTTCTTTTTAGAATTTTAAATTTTATTGTTTTTCTAAAACTTTTTTAAGAGTTTCAAACCCTTCGATAATTTTATCCAATTCCTCTTCAGTTGCTTTGCTCAAAACACCTTCAAACTGTTTTTCAGCTTCTTTAAAATGCTGTTTTAAACTGTCTTTGAACTTTTGAGTTGTTTTTACCCATACAACTCTTCTGTCTTCGGTGCTTCTTCTTCTCTCAAGATAACCCTGCTCCTCAAGTTTGTCTATTATACCAGAAACTGTACTGTTCGATAGTCCTAAAAATTTACTTAAATCACCAACCTTCATTTCCCCATTCTTATCAAGAACATTCATAAGCATCCAGTGAGAAGCAGGTATCTTCACATTATCATCCCTGTACCTCAGCGCATCTTTAACCTTAATAGACACTTCTTTTAATAGTTTTAATAATTTAATCTTTTTTTCTCTTAATTCCATAGTCACCACCAAATACAAATTTATTTCGTATCGAATATTTCGAACCCGAATATTTTGAGTGCGAATTATATTTTACTCTCGAAATAGTTATATGTCAAGCCTAAAAATTTATACCTTTTAAAAGCCCATCAAAGCAGGCTTTATGTTAGTTTGCTGTTTGAGGTTATTTTATTTTCAAGTTAGCATCGAAATTTTAAATGTTATTGATTATAATATTAATTGTATAAAGTATTTGTTCTTAAAAAACTTCAAAACCTTGTGTTGGAGTTTTAATATAAAATATGGCAGATTATAACAAAAAGGGTGATGATATTAGTTGCTAAATTTATATAATAACGAAGAGCTTATTAAATTTAATGTGGTTGAAAAATTTGTTAGCATTGAAGGAGAAGGTATTCGAAGTGGATATCCTGCCGTGTTTGTTCGGTTTGCAGGATGCAATCTTAGCTGCTCTTGGTGCGACACAAAGTATGCAACCGAAAATCCAAAATATGAGCAAATTGATATTGACACTCTTTTGAACTTTATAGCTTCTACCGGCATCAAAAGGGTTACTCTCACAGGTGGAGAACCTCTTATTCAACCATATATTTACATATTGATTGACAGGCTCATTTACGAAGGATTTGAGGTTAATATTGAAACAAATGGATCTGTCAGTATAAAGTGCGTACCAAGAGATGCTATAATCACTATGGATTATAAGTGCCCATCAAGCGGTATGGAAGACAGGATGATTGTCGACAACATCAACTTTCTTGGTCAAAAAGATGTACTCAAATTTGTTGTTGCTACACATGAAGATTTAAAAAGTGCAGAAAGAATAATAAAGACATTCAACCCAAAATGTAATATCTTTTTTAGTCCAGTGTTTGGTAAAATAGAACCAGCGGAGATTGTAAAGTTTTTGCTTGAAAATGGGCTTTTTGATGCAAGGGTCCAGCTTCAGCTTCATAAGATAATCTGGTCAGAAAATAGCAGAGGAGTGTGAAAAAAGGTTTTAAAAATATGGCGTTAAAAGTATAAGCAATCATTTCCTATTATGAGTATAATAATATCAATAAATGTTCTTCATGACAGAGTTGTTATATATAGAAAATAATTGTATTAAAGGTGTATTTTTAATTTAGAGGGAAAAATAATACTATTAAGCATTAAAAGATATCTGTGGTATTGAAGTATCTGCTGAGATGGTAAGCAAAATTACAGAAAAAATAATACCAGAAATAAGAGAATGGCAAAACAGACCGTTAGAAAAGATATATCCGTTTATCTTTATGGATGCAATTCATTACAAGATAAAAGATAAAGGCAAGATTGTAAACAAAGCTGCTTACGTTGTTTTAGGAATTAACATTGAGGGATATAAGGATGTTTTAGGGATATGGATAAGAGAAAGTGAGAGTTCAAAATTTTGGCAAGGTCGATTGAATGATTTAAAGACAAGAGAAATAAGAAAGATAATTTATACCACAAACATCATAGAAGGAATTCACAGACAGTTTAGGAAAGTGGCAAAGACAAAATCAGTATTTCCAAACAATACAGCATTAGAAAAGATGTTTTATCTTGCGACAAAAAATGTTGTAAGAAAGTGGACGCAAAGATACAGAAACTGGGAATAATATTGAACCAGCTTTTGATAATGTATCCTGAGCGTTTGAAATAATATATAAAGTAGATGGCAATCGTCAATTCGTGTTTTTTAAACGCTTCTATAGAAGCAGTTAAAAAACAAATAAAAAAAGTGAATATTATAACCCAGTATTAAATTTTCTTCATGAAGTTAAAAATTTACGCATAAAAATATCAAAATGGTAATACTAAAAAATAGAAAGTTGGCAATTAAATTCTGAATGATTACTTACCAAGAAGGACGGTTTATCTTAAATACACAAAATTATTTACAGACCCCAAAATTATTTAAACACCCTATTAAATGTATGTTCGATAAAACTAAAAAAGGGGCATTCAGAATACCCCCAACTCTTGACAAATACTTATCTTATTTGCCCAATCCAAAAATTTTTCCATACCTTCTTTTCTATTCTCAAACTCTATTCTCTTGCCAAGCTCCACTCCTCTAAAATCAAATGCTCTGCCAACATGCCTTTTCTTTGCTATGTCTATTCCTACAACTAAAGTTTTCTCTGTCACTTGTAATATCTTCTCATTTTGTATATACTTCAAAAGGTAGGTACCTCCTTTTTGTGATTATTTCTTATATTTTATCAGGAGGTACCTTTTCCTTTCAAATCTCATTTTCTTTCATTTTCACTCATTTTCGTTCATTACAGGAATGCTTGTGTTGTTTTTCGCTATTATATCACAAGTGGGTTATTTTTAATTTCTCATGTAGAATTTTTACTTACAATAATCATACCTTTTACCCAACAACTTTCAGGTTAGGACAAAATTTTACTTTAGTTTAACCATTTTTGTACATAAAAAATTTTTTTACAATGTCATAAGCGAGTTTTGGACGGCGATATTCATCAAATACACCTTTATTATTTTTTGTTCGTGCTCGTCCTAAGAAAACTTTTCCTTCTTCGGTTACCTTGCAATCACAAAATTGCCAAATTAAGGCTCCAGATATTTCTTCTCTGTTTAAATATACTTTGAGATTGTCTTCCAATATGTCAGCCTGTCTTTCTTCTGACCACTTGACTCTTGCAAACGGATCCCTAAACCCATAAAGTCCTTCTGCACCAAATTCGCTAATAATAATTGGTTTTCCTGCTCCACCTGCTTGTTGGATCCAACAATATAACTTATCAAAAAATTCATTAGCATCCCTGTCTTCATACCATCCTGAATATATATTCATAGATATAATATCAACGAGATCAAGACATAAATCAGAAAAATGCATGCAACTCGCAAATGTTATTGGTCTCGTTTTGTCCATTTTTCTAATTTGCTCAATCTGTTTTTTATATTTTTCTCTTCCTTCTGGAGTATGACTTGCACATTCATTCAAAATACCCCAAATAACAATCGATGGATGATTATAATGATTCAAAACCATCTCGCGATTACAATTTTCACATTGAATATCAAAATTTGGATTTTGCATCTGCTGTAAGGTTAATCCTCTCGCATGATTTTCTTCCCAAACGTAAATTCCATACTCATCACAAAGATCTAAAAATCTTTCATCGTTAGGATAATGGCTTGTTCTGATCATATTTGCACCACTCTGTTTTATGAGTTCTATGTCTTTCACCATCATTTGGAACGGAATTGCACATCCATAATCAGGATGATCTTCATGTCGATTAAATCCTTTGAAGAATACTGGTTTACCATTGATATAAATTTTACTTGAACTTACTTTTATTTCTCTAAATCCTACCCGCTCAATTAAATCATCTATACATTCATTACTATCATCTTTCCACAGTCGTATATTCAACAAATAAAGTTGAGGATTTTCAGAACTCCAAGCTCTAATACCATCAAATGTAAACTTTTTTGATATTTTAAGTTCCTGTTCTTCTCTAACACACCATACACCAAAATCAAGATGCCAATTATCTAAGTTACCATCTATTTTTACATTAGCTGCTTTGTCTGAAATGTTTCTCACATAAACTGATATCTCTGCAGTCCAAGTATTATCATCAATTAAAGCAGGTGAAAATTCTAGTCTTTTAATAAAAATATCATTAATTTCCTCCATTACAATTGGCCGAATTATACCACCGTAGGTAAAATAATCATTAGGAATATGAAGAGCTGAATCTTCTGAAAACGAATTGTCAACCATTACAAGAAGTTCATGTTTACCTTTTTCTACACTTTTTACTATTGCATCGAAGGGAGTATAAGCATTGTAATGTTGTGTAATCTTAAAATTATCAAAAAAAACTTCAGCAGTATGACTTACACCCTTGAAAACAAATCTTAAATTGGTCTTGCGATCACATTCAATTGTAGTTTTGTACAAAGCTTTTCCTCTGAACTTAGAAAATTCAGGATGTGTTTCCCAACAACCTGGTACCCACATTTTATGGGTAAATTTTTTTTGAAATATATTCTCATTATCGCTTAAAATTGTAAAATCCCACAGTCCCTCTAATTCTTTTTGCTTTCTTACCTTATGTTGTGTAAACAACCTAATCATAATTCTTCCCTTCTTCCCTGTTGTACTATTAAGTTTAAAATAATAATTTTCTATTCTTTAATAGCCCCAATCATAACACCTTTTACGAAGTATTTCTGCAAAAATGGATAAATGCACAATATTGGTACTGTGGAAACTACTATAGCAGCATACTTTATAAGCCTTGTTAAAGCTAATCTATCATCTGCATCAGAAACTCCTGTCTCCATATACGTTGTATCACCCATAATCAAAATTTCCCTTAAAACAAGCTGGAGTGGATACAATTCTCTTCTTCTTAAATATAATATCGCATTAAAAAAAGCATTCCAATGTCCTACCGCATAAAAAAGTATCATTACGGCGATTGTCGGCATAGCAAGTGGTATCATAATTCTAAAAAGTATAGTCCAATCACCGGCTCCATCCATTCTTGCAGATTCTTCCAAACTGTCGGGAACAGATAGAAAACCTGTCCGCATAATAATTAAGTTCATAGTAGAAATTGCTCCAGGTATTATCATAGCCCATATAGTATCAATCATACCCAGAGACTGTACCACAACATAAGTGGGTATCATTCCTCCACTAAAATACATCGTAAAAACAATAAAAAACATTATTAAATTTTTTAATTTTAAATATTTTCTAGAAAGTACATATCCTCCCATAGTTGTTAGAAAAATATTAAGAGTGGTTCCCAGTACAACATATATAATGGTGTTTCTATAACCTATCCAAATCATAGGATAATTCAAAAGAAGTTTATAAGCTTTAATTGTAAAATCTATTGGTTTTAGAAGTGGCCCTCTATATGCCATAAGTTTTAATGGATCACTGAGAGAAGCAAATATCACATAAACCATTGGATATAACATAGTAAAACATATAAGACCCAAAAATATATAATTTATTGTATCAAATAATACTTCACCTATGCTTCTTTTTTTCATCTATATTTTCGCCTCCATTCTAACTATTACCATAATGAAGTTTCAGTAAACTTCTTGCTAATATAATTTGTTAAAACAACAAACAGAAAGTTTACAAGTGAATTGAAAAGACCTACGGCTGTACCATATCCATAATCCATTTCTAAAAGTCCTTTTCGATAAACATATGTAGAAATAACATCGGCAGTTTCATAAACAAGAGGATTGTACATCAAGAATACTTTTTCAAATCCAACATTCATAATACTTCCTACTCTCAAAATGAACATTATAATAATTGTAGGCATGATTCCTGGTAAAGTAATATATAAAGCCTGTTTGAATCTACCAGCACCATCTATGATAGCTGCCTCGTATAGCTGAGGATCAATATTAGAAATAGCTGCTAAATATATTATTGAACCCCACCCAAGGTGTTGCCATATACCTGAACCAACATACAGAGGTCTGAACCATCCTGGCTCTGTCATGAATGCAATTGGTTCTGGAATTATGCCTAACGATTTCAAAATATAATTTATTAATCCATCTCGCGAAAAGAAATCTAAGATAATGCCTACTATAACAACAGTTGATATAAAATGAGGCATATAACTAATTGTTTGAAGAGTTCTTTTGTAAAAATTATTTTTTATTTCATTTAACAATAACGCGAAAATTATTGGAGCAGGAAAACCAAAAATAATGTCATATACATTTATTAAAATGGTATTGCGAATAATTCTCCAAACATAGTAACTGTCATATACAAAAAACTCTTTAAATTTTTCCAGGCCTACCCATGGGCTGCCGCTTATACCTTTTGCTGGTGAAAAATCTTTAAAAGCTATTTGCAAACCATACATGGGTATATAATGAAATATAAAATAATAAAGAAGAATAGGTAAAATCATAAAATAAAGACTTTTATTGCGTTTAAGATCTTTTACTATGTCATAAATATTTGTCATTATCCCTTTAAATATACTCATACTTTGTTCCTCCTCTAAAATTACACTAATAAAAAAGAGATATTATTATCACACCACAGGTCATCCTTTTTAGGGATAACCTGTGGTATATCTATTTTACCTCTTTATATACCTGTTATAAGCTGTTTGGTATATTTTTATAGCTTCTTCAATGCGCATTTTCTTTAGTGTTTTTACTAGACCTTCTATGTTATTAGACTTCCCTGTAATTAATTTTGAAAATGCTTCATCGTAATAGGTATCAATTGTATTCATGATGTTACTTAACTTTTGTGCTTCCTCTTTCGTTAACGAAACTGGTGGAAGCCATTTATCATTTTTAGATTTTGCGTAATTTTCTGCAGCTTCTACTTGTTGTGGAAGACGAGTTTGCTCTGCAAATTCTTTTGCCCCAATAAAAGGACCATCAACCTGAGATCGTGTATATTTAGATATTGCAGAAACAGGTCCTAATGGGTCTTTGAGAATTAAATCTGTATAATAAGGCTTTCCGTCTTTAATAACATATGTTTTATTAAGTATACCAAAGTTGTATGCCATATATCCCTCTTTGCTGTAAGCCCAGTCCAATATTTTCATTGCCAGAGGAATATTTTTGCATGCTGTAGTAATTGCCGTTCCGTACTTCTTATATAAAAAATCCATTTGGCTAAACTCTGGCGTTTGCCCTTTCTTGAGAACAGGGTATGGAACACCTACTAAATCAAAGTCAGTACCTTTCTTGTTTGACAAGAACGTCCCCATGTTTCCACCGATGAGCCCAAGAAAAGAAGCAATTTGATTGTTCAAAACCTTTGCTTCTATCCCTGAGTTATTTGTTGTTACTATATCAGGATCTATTAATCCTTCTTTCCACCACTTCTGTAGTAAAGCAACAAAGTCTTTAAAATTAGGATGTAAAGCTCCAAATTTAACTTTTCCATTTTCTACATAAAAATCTGTTTTAAATCCCCATGCTCCACATAAGAAACCACAATAATCGAAAGTACGACGAGGATTTCCATTATTAGAGCCATACGCTAATATGCTAAATGGATAAAATGGCGTTTTTACGCCTGGTAGTTCATTTTTCCTATTTTTAAATGTTACTAACATTTTGTACCAATCATCAATAGTTTCTGGTGTTTGAAGATTAAGTTTTTTCAACCAGTCTTTTCTTATCATCGGACCGTAAAAAATACAAATTGTTTTATCGCTACGGATAAAGGGAAAATTATATACAGTTCCATCGTCTGTTGTCATCATCTTTTTTATATCCGGCCTTGAATCTAAAAATTTTTTTAGATTTGGAGCATATCGGTCTAAATAAGGATTGAGTCTTATTATTATTTTATCTTCAATAGCTTTTTGAACTCCTCCAGGATATCCTTCCCATGAGTACTCTATCATATCTGGTAACTGCCTCGTCGCTATAAGTAGATTAAATTGCTCACTTTCCCCACCTACGGGTGGATGTATAAATTTAAGATTGACATTAAACTTTTTCATTATTATTTGATACAGAGGTAACTGAGCATAGTTTTGGTAATGAGCTCCAATTCTACCACTTAGATTACACCAGTAAGTTAATGTTGGTTTGCTACTCGAAGCTGCGTTTACAGATATTAAATTAGGTAAAATTGTTAAAAGAAAAAAGCATACGGTCACCAAAGATACAACACATTTTAAAGCCAATCTCTTTTTTCTCATTGAACCATCACTCCTTTTTTTATTTTCATTTTAAACTTTATTGCTTCCCACTACATCCTGTCAATAATGAAGAATTAAGCTCCAATATTTAGACCACAACTTCGTACCAAATATTTACTTATTAAATTTTCGTAATAATTATGAATATTTAATTTTTCTCTTTTTAATATTGCAGTACCTGATGAGAAGCAGTATTATAATTAATAGAAACAAAAGGGAGGACACAATTTATGAATAAATTCTTCCAGAAAGATATTTATTTAAGAATTGTATTATCGTACTTAGCGATTTTCGCTCTTATTTTCCTTATAGGATTGTATACATACTTTATTACTTACAAAATTTCTGTAAAAAATTTGAACCGTTATACAACATCATTATTAAATCATCTCCCTCTCAGAGTTTATGATGAAATCGTAAAACCACTTGATTTGATTCAACAATCAATTAATAGAAATCCTTTTTATCTCTCATTATTCTTAAACTCCGATCCCTTGACAAACAAAAATGAAATAATATTTGAAATTCGAGATTTTTGTAATACGCTCAAATTATATTATACAAATCCGTTTATAACCGAAATAGGTGTTTATATACCAAAAGATAACATCATCATTTCTCCTGCTTTTTTTGAGTCTGCTGAATTGTTTTTTAGATATTTTGTTACTCCGATTAGTATCAATCAAAGAGAATGGCTTAAATTACTTTCTAGCTCTAATTATAATTATTTTTCTCCTCCAATTACATTTAATCTTAATAAGTATATTGGAAATAATAGGAAGGATTGCATAGTGTATCTTCATTCCCTAGATAACTGGCAATTTGATGGCGCTAATGCCAAACTTTTTATCTTGATAGATAAAGATAAATTAGCAGAATATCTTAAAGATATTTCTCTGTATAAAGAAAGTAACATTTTTATATTAAACCCTAAAGGAGAAATATTAGTAAGCTATGCTCCCAATTCAGAACTTTTTCTAACTGTTTCTAAATTAAACTTTAAAGAAGACAATATTAACGTAATTTCAGAAATTAATTATAAGAAAAAAAACTGGAAATGCTTTTACACAATCGATCAAAATGCGTGGAAGTATATAGTTTTTATACCTTCTTCTAGCTTTTTTAGTTCATTATCCTACTTTAGGGTTTATTTTATTCTTTTCTTCTTAATCTCCACTTTAGTTGGTGTACCGCTCATAATTATATTGAGCCAAAAAAGCTATCATCCAGTTGACGAAATAAAAAAAATACTTTTTAAGAAAATCAACATCCATACAAATTCAAAAACATGTCCAGAAAATTGCAGCCACAGTTTTAACAAAAAGGAATCTATTATGCTAAAAGAAATAGCACAAATATTACTGAGAGAAGAAGAAAAGCTTAAACAACAATTAACAAGCATGTTACCAATAGTTCAAAATTCTTTTATAGAAAATCTTTTAAAAGGTAATATTTTATTATTGAATAAAGAAGAATATGAAAAATATCAAATTAATTTTATTTCAGATACCTTCTGTGTGATATTAATAGAGATATGTAATATCAATAAAATATCAGAAGAATTGTCACTAAAACATGATCTCTTAAGAGTTATAGTATTTAATGTTTTTGATGAAGTTTTGTCAACTGATAATAGTAAATGTTTTAACGTTATTCTTTCAGCCAATATATTAGCTATAGTTTTGAATATAGGAAGTAACAATCTAAATATAACAGATATTATAAAAAATTTAGAACATGCAAAATCTTTCTTAGAACAAAACTTTTGTCTCTACATAACTGTAGGATTGAGTTCAATAAAAACAGGAATAGAATCTATCTCGGATTGTTATTATGAAGCAGAAACTGCTCTAAATTACAAATTTATCTCTGGTAATCTAAAAGTTAATGCCTTTGAAAATCTTCCTAACCAATATTATCGAAGAAAAAACGTATACGTCCCCCCAGAGATTGAAAATAAGATCTATAATGCAATATTTGAAGGAAATAAGTTCCTGGTTGAAAATCTTCTTGAATTAATATATGAGAGGAATATCAAAAAAAGTGAAATTACAACAATAGAAGCGAAAGTTTTGTGCATACAACTGGTTGTTATTTTCGAAAATGCATGTAGATTAATTAATTATACACCATCCGAAGATTTAATAAACTATTTGGAAAAAACAGTAATTTCGCATATTAATAATGAAACAATTCAAGACTTCTTTTATAAAATAAAACAAATGTTTGCTCAATTAGCTCAATATGTTGAAAAAAATAATCTTTCCTTAAACAGAAGAGTTTCAATTGAAAAAATAATAGAGTATATAAATAAAAATTACTCAGACCCCAATCTTTCATTAGTTTCCATAGCAGATGAGTTTAAAGTAACACCACAATATCTTTCTCTATTTTTTAAAGAAATGACCGGTCAAAAGCTAAGTGATTATATAATCAATTTAAGAATTGAAAAGGCTAAGTATTTACTTATAAATTCTACTCTCTCAATAAGCGAAATATCCCAACACGTTGGATATAATTATCCTACTAACTTTATTAACGCATTTAAAAAACGTGTTGGAATTTCGCCTGCTAAATTTAGAATTATTTCAAATGAAAATCAAAAAATCTAAATTGCAATATCAAATGCAACACTTTTTTAAAAGGAACTGGAAATAAAAACTTGACTATAATAACAACTGTGTATGATATTAGTTGCCAGTATATTCCAGCTTCCCTGCGGGAAGCTGGAACTTTCATTTTATGTTGTATATTCTCCTTTTTAGATAATACACTCTACACCTCTATTAATAGCTTTTCTAACATCTCTATTTCACATATTCCCTTTATCTCCATTAAAAACTTCTCCCCACTGCTTTCGTAGTTAAATATCCTCCTACCAATCCCTTATCCTTCTTAGCCCTTCTTTCGATATCTTGCTTATTTCTTTCCCTTTAAGTATAAATCTTCTTATCAACTCATTCATACGCTCATTTGTTCACCTATTGTACGCTAAATATGGATGTGTATAATACCCCTCAGAACTAAATTCGCTTAAAATCTTCCTTTTTCAAATGTGCTCAGGTCTGTTCTTTTTCTGCTGTGTTGTCCCACGTTTTACTTCTCTTGAAATTGTGCTTGTATTTCCATTTAATAGTTTTGCTATTTCTCTTATTTCATGTCCTGCTTTTAATAGTTTCTCTATCGCTCCTCTTTCTTCATGGCTTAGATGTTTAAATCTCTTTCTTTTTGTGGTATTATCATTATAGGCCATAGCTTTCACCCTCCTGTGTATTGTATTGTCTTTACAACTAATATCACACACAGGAGGAAGCTATGGCTTCAATATTTTTTACCTCATTGCATTTAATTTTACAAAAAAACATATTTTATAAAATTTTTTAAACCTTACATGGGTACACCTATAAAAATTCAGGAAACAAGAGATGGAATAAAGTTCTATTGATTATTTTGTTCCTAAATGAGTTATTTTACAGTATCATCATACTCCCATTCAAGCATATCGTATAATTTTCTTCTCGAAGCTTTATCAGCATCTAGTTCTTTTTTAGCAAATTCATATACTTCAGCGGCTCTTTCACGTGGCACTACTACAACACCATCCCCATCAGCTACAATAATATCTCCCGGTTTTATTAAAACTCCTTCAATATTAACAGGAACATTCATTGCATCAAATTGGAGTCTACCTATTACAGTTTTTTGTGACACAAACTTGGACCAAAAAGGAATTTTTTGAATAATAAGTTCATCGGTATCTCGTGGCCCACCATTTGTTAAATATCCTACTGCTCCTTTCGCATAACCTTCTAATGAATTGTTTGAACCCATTAAACCAGCATCTATCTCACTTTGATCAATGACAATAAAATCACCTTTTTGTATCTCGCTCATCCATGGATATGGACAAATTTTCTGATAATAATACCCACACCATTCTGAATATTCTTCGGGACTCAACTTGGGAATTTCACCTCTATAAGGAATATATCTTACAGTCTTTGCAATTCCAACTGCCTTAGTTCTAAAGAGAGGTCTAATTGTGGATGGAAGACTACAGTAGTGATGCAACAATATTGCATCCAACCCATCTCTGACATCAGCAACTCTTAGTTGACTAAACATCTCAATTAACTCTTGATTTTCACTTTGGCTAAACATGAGTTTAATACCTCCTTTTTTGATTAATTTATAGTGTTAAATTTCCATTTACTAGTAATATTTATTTTTTATTCCTCTAAAGTAATATAAGTAACATTCCTTTTATCAGGAATCCTCTTCAATTTAATATCCTCTAAAGGAAGTAATAAAATTTCACTTAAGTATAGCACTTCACATCCATCTTCTAAATGTCCACTATAAGTTTTTTCTAAATCAGAAGCTACAAAATGGAGGTGCGGCTCATAATTTATTATCAGACCTTGCAAGGCACTTAATTCAATAGCCCCCTCAATCGTCAGATATTCATTCTCAGGTACATAATTTGTATTTAAAACTCTATGATATCGTAACTTTTTCAAAGTGCCTATCCCACTTATTACACATCCATGCTTTATAAAGTTCTCTTGAACAAATTTTTTAATACTTTCTAAGAGCAAATCGCCAGGCTCAAGATTAAGAATAAAGAGACTTTTTTCTTTACATTCTTTTATTCTAAAAGTTTTCATTTAAGGTACATCTCCTCTCAGTAGATTTTTATTTTATCATAAAATATCCATGCTTAAAAAAAAGTACTACCATTGATGAAAATAAAGTTAACCTAATTTTAGTGTTGATATCATAATACTATTTTCGTGCTAACAATTCAAACCAAAATGTAATATCTTTTTTAGTCCAGTGTTTGGTAAAATAGAACCAGCGGAGATTGTAAAGTTTTTGCTTGAAAATGGGCTTTTTGATGCAAGGGTCCAGCTTCAGCTTCATAAGATAATCTGGTCAGAAAATAGCAGAGGGGTGTGAAAAATCAAAGGGTTGCCAAGAAGTTTTTATATGCTTTGGAATTCATCAGTTTCGGCAACCCTTTTAGTGTTCTGTATTCTGGTTTGACAGTCTTACAAACCTGCAAAATGAACAGACATCTGTTGTTGTAACCTGACCGCAGATGCTGCACTCTTTTAGTTCAACCTTTTCATAGACATCCTGAAAATGTTTCCTTCCTTTTTCAAGAAAGCTTGTTATAAAACGTTGCTTTGTTCCCGGACTTTCCTCTTCAAGCCTGTTTAAAACCTCTTTGTACATAATTGACCTTGCACCAACAGCATGAGGACATTCATCATGCAAAAATTCTATCTTGTTTATAAGAACATAAAAAAGGTTTTCACGCTCTGTGAGAGTATAGAGCGGTTTTACTTTTTTTACAAGCTTTGGATGAGTAGAATCAAGCACAGGTGACTGTCTTGCCAGATATCCTTCTTCCCACGAAAGAACATTTCCCAAAAGCGTTGCAGCTTCATCGTCAAGATTGTGACCTGTTGCAACAGCTGAAAACCCGCCATCGTACGCCACTTTGTTAAAAAGGTACCTTTTTATTGAACCGCAAACTGAACACGTGCTTCTTTTCAAAAGCTTTGAAAGCTTGTAAATGTCAAGCCCATATTCTTTTTTAATGTCTTTTATAATAACTTCAAGATTATTTTTTTGCGCAAAGCTTTCCACAACCTGCTGTGATTTATCCGAATACTCACCTATTCCAAGGTTTATATACATCCCTGTGACATTGTACTCTTCGCTTGCCAATATGTGCCACAGAGCCATGCTGTCCTTTCCACCGGAGATGACCACCAAAATCTTATCCTTTTTGTCAAACATCTTGTGCCTTTTTATATTTTTCTTTACCTGATTTTTGTAGTAATATAAAAAACAATCCTGACAAAAAGCTGCGTTGTGTCGCTTGAGATAAATTATGCCTTTTCCTTTACATCTGACACACTTCAAAGTCTTTTTCAACTCCTTTCAAAACTTTCTAACCACCTGAAACAGCTGAGATAACCTCAATTGTGTCTTCATCATTTAAAATATCATCAGGTGCAACTATCTCGCCATTCCTGATAAACACGTTTGCCTCTAAAGTTATATTTAGCTCTTTAGCAAGATTTACAACAGTCTTTGGTCCTTTTACTTCAAGTTCTTTATTTTTACCCACAAATATTACCTTCACCTCTGCATTCACCCTCCTCACAAATCTTAATACGCACTTTTCAAACCGCAATAAAATTATATCACAAATCTTTAAAATCAAAACTTAAAATGATAAAATACAAAAAGAATAATAATTTTTGAGGAGCTGAATATACTAATAATGTTTTTTATAGGTATTTTTGGTATCGAAGAGAAGGCAAAAGCTATACGGCAAATAGATGTGACAATTTGTCCTTTTTGTTCAAGAAAAGGAAACCATACTTTGCTTAAAGTTTATAACTATTTTCATTTTTTCTTTATTCCACTTTTCAGGTGGAATGTTAGGTATTTTTTGCAAACAAGCTGTTGTAACAGGATTTATATAATTACAAACCAAAAACTTGCTCACGACTTAGAACATGGAATTGACACTCCAATTACTCTTGCCGATGTTGAACTTTTCAGAAAATTTGAACCTTCATATGGATTTGAGGATGAAAGGTCTGATTTTTGTCCAAACTGTCAGAGAAGAGTTTCAAAGACTTTTTTGTACTGTCCTTATTGTGGCAACAAGCTTGAATAAACTTTTTTGTAGGAGAGTGATTTTAAAATGAAAAAATGTATTGTTTCAAATGATGCTCCAAAGCCAGTAGGTCCATATTCACATGCTGTACAAGCAGGAAATTTCCTTTTTGTCTCAGGACAGCTTGCCGTAAACCCAATGTCTGGAAAAATAGAAGGTGAGGATATAAAAGCTCAAACACAGCTTGTTTTTAAGAATATTGAAGCTATTTTAAAAGAAGCCGGGTTTTCTTTTGAAGATGTTGTCAAAGTGAACGTATATTTGGCCACACTTGAAGATTTTGCAAAGTTCAATGAAGTTTACTCCACAATCTTTACGCAGAATTTTCCTGCAAGAACAACTGTTGAGGCAAAGCTTCTTCCAGGTGCATTGATTGAAGTTGATGTCATCGCAGTAAAGGAGTGAAAAGCTTAAAAAAATGAGAGCAGTTGTGGTTTTATCTGGAGGAATGGATTCAACAACTCTTCTTTATGATGTTAAAAATCAGGGCTATGAAGTTTTTGCAATAAGTTTTTTGTACGGGCAAAAACATTCAAAAGAGCTTGAGTTTGCAAAAAAGACATGTAGTCTTTTATTAGTTCCTCACAAGATTGTAGATATATCATTTTTTGCAGAACTTGCTCCGTCTGCACTAACCATGCCTGACTGGAATGTACCAGAAGGATATTATACCGACAGCACAATGAAACAGACAGTTGTGCCAAACAGGAACATGGTTTTACTTTCTATCTCTGCGGCGTATGCTATATCACTTGGTGCAAAAAAGCTTTTTTATGGTGCGCATGCAGGTGACCATCCCATATACCCTGATTGCAGAAAAGAGTTTGTTGAAGCAATGAAAAAGGCATTATATCTTGCTGACTATATAGGTCTTGAACTTGAAGCACCTTATGTTGATATGAAAAAAGAAGACATACTTAAAAGAGGGCTTGAACTTGGAGTAGATTATAGCCTGACATGGTCATGCTACAAGGGTGGGCAAAAAGCCTGTGGCAGGTGTGGAACTTGTACAGAACGGATTGAAGCTTTCAAAAAAGCGGGGGTGAAAGACCCAATTGAATACGAAATTGAGATTGATTGGTAGAAAAGTAAAAGGGGCTGTTCAAAAAGATAAAAAATGGATAGCCCCTTTATTCTTGATTTTTGATTTTTGATTTTGAATATCCCTCAGTTGAGATACCTCAGAGGATTTTGTGGAATTCCGTTTTTTCTAACTTCAAAATGAAGATGAGGACCTGTACTTCTACCAGTTGAACCACTTTTTGCAATAAGCTGTCCTTTCGCAACCTTCTGCCCTGGGCTTACCAAAAACCTGCTAAGATGACCATAGTAAGTTTTGTAGCCGTTTTGGTGATTTATAATAATGAGCTTACCATAGCCACCAAGCCACCCTACAAACTCAACAATACCACCATCTGCAGCATAAACATTCGAACCCCATGGCACTGCTATATCTATTCCTTCATGAAACTCTCTTCCCCTGTATCCAAATCGCGATGTCAAAACTCCCCACGTCGGGTATGAAAATCTTCCTGTTGCAAAATATCTCGGCGGTTTTTTAGTGCCAACAACTACAATTCTCTCCACAGGCTTATCTAATATCTCCTGAGAAATTACCTGTCTATCATATTCAAGACCGTTTAAATAAACTATCTTTGCTCTTATCCTTGCTTTGCCATCTTTCCCTTCTTGTTTTACTATAGTTTGTGTTGTATAGTATTTATCTGATTTTATAGTTTTAACTTCTTTGGGAAGAGTATCTACAAACTCTACTTCTTTTTCAAGTACAACATTTACAAGAGGAGTCATTTGGGTAAGTTTTATCTTCTGCCCTGGCATTATCTTTTCTGTAAGTCCCGGGTTTGATGCAAATATATCATCCACAGAAATATTGTATTTTCTTGCCAAATCCCAGAGAGTATCACCTTCTTTGATAGTATACTCAACTACCTCATCTTTTCCAAACATTATTTTATTGAGTGCCTGCTGTTCTGTCACAACCTTCATGTCTGGCTTTACATAAATTGGTTTTATCTCAACCTTCTCCAGGAACCTGGCAGACCTTGCTTCACCCTTGTAGTAAATAGCTTTTAACTTGTTTAAGATATTTTTAGGCATCTCAGAATTTTCAAATATCAAATAAGCCTTGGAATTTACAAAAAGTGCATACCTTTTTACAAGCACAACACCTTTTTCTATTATGGTGTTTTTGATACTATCCAAACTTGTACTTTTGTACTGACCGGGCGGAATCTCTTTTAGCTGAGGGCTGTTTTGAAAAACAAACTCATCTGTCCCATGCTTGCTTGAAATTTCTTTTTTCAGGCTGCTGAAAAGTTTTTGAGCCTCTGTTTTGTCCTTTACATATCCTACAATGCTTCCATTTAGTAAAACCGCATAAGCTTTTTGGTATGTAGTTGGAATTTTATTTATAGCAAAAATGATAAAAATCATAAATGCCAAAGTAACAGATATTTTTAGTTTCAGCACACCTTCCTTCGAATTTCTTATATTGCCAATGAACCTCAGCCCAATAACTATCTTTAATATCTCATCTAATATACTTCCTAGATGGTTTTTTCTGAAATGTTTGTAAGAAAAAATAGAGCCTTCTGGTTTATTTCTAAAAACGTGACTTTTCTTAATTATCGCTGGTTTTATCTTGGAAGATATAGCTCTCCAAAATCTATGTAAATAACTATTATTCTCTCTATCAGTTGTTTTTTTACCTTTTGATTTTTTCTTTTCTTTTTTTGCATCTGCCCGCACAAGAGGTTTTTCAGGTTTTTTTGAGGGTTCTTTTAAACTTTGTTTGAATTCATTATCATTTGTATTTTTTGAAACAAACCTTGCTTTCTCTTGGTCCAAAACGGTGGCTGTGGCAGATGACTTAGATTTTGAAATGTTCTTTGCCACAAGAACACCTCCTTGATACAAAAAATAAAAGGGTATTTAAATTACCCTTCTATATAATTTATACTATGTTGAATATGCAAAACATTATACTTTTATTTTAATTGACATTGTTTGAGATGTCAAAACCAAAAATTGATTATTTTTTTACTCACAAGGAACAAAAAAGGGGGAGGAGGTCTTTTTTGAACTTCTCCTCCCTCTTACAGGCTGACAATCGATCTCAAATATTAAAAACCTATATCCGTCTATTTGAGTGGAATGCTCTTTATATCAGGTAGCTCATCTTTTGTTATTACATAGTCGCTGTTGTAAATCTTTCGCAGCATGTGATTGTCGTTCCATTCATCATTGTATTTGCTGCCTGTCATGACATAGCCTCCTGCCCATACAGAAAACCACAGCCACGAAACACCTTCTTGTTTTAGCACAGCCGGGTCAGGAATAGTTCCGCACTCAGAAAGTGCTATCATCTTGTTTGCATTTGTGTACTTGAGAGCTTTCACAAACCTCTCTGTATATGGTGAGTACTGAGCTTTTTCCTCATATATATCTTCTGCAATTATATCAACATACTGATCTCCCGGATACCAAGCCGCATCCTGACCGTTCCATACCCATATTAGGTTGTTGATCTTGTGATAGTTTACAAGCCTGTCAAACATGAGCTTCCAAAGCTTTATATAAGGCTCTGGTCCTTTAGCTCCCCACCAGAACCAGCCACCAGACGCTTCGTGAAGCGGTCTAAAAAGAACTGGCACGCCTTCAGCCTGAAGTTTTTTGAGCTGCTGTGCAATTGCGTCTATATCTCTCAAAATGAGCTTATACTCCTCAGAATTTGGATTGTCCATGGCTTTCTTGAGGTCAAACGTTGTAGCCTCTGTGTAAAAACCTCTCCACCACTCTTTGCCCGGCTGGTCAATAAGACCTGTTGGTGCGTTCCAGTGCCAGCAAAATGCAACTATGCCGCCGCTCTTCCACCACTTTATTGCCTCATCAACATCTGTACCTTTTGTGCCGCGCTGCATTCTGCTTGGTGAGTAGTCCATGAAATCAAAGCTTCTAACAGCTGGGTATCTTTTTGTTACATCAAAGATCATCTGTACTTCTTTACCTTCACCACTGCTCTGCTGACCAGATAAAATCTTTTCACCGTAAATGCTTGCCAAATAATTCATGAGCCTTTGGGCATTGGGGTGTGGATTTGGCGTCACTAACTTTGAAGAAACTGAAAGCTTTGATTTATTTGCCGCAACAAGCTCTTCTATCACAAAATAGTCAACCGCAATTGTGTATCCGCCAGATTTTTGCAGTGATATTGTGTGCTCGCCTTCTGTTAAATAAATCTTCTTTCTGACAACAACTTCCTGGAACTTACCCTTTATGTTTGGAACCCTTGCTCCACCTTTCAAATCACCATCTATCCAGATATCAATGCTACCATCCTTTACAAGCCCAAGGGTTGAGATCGCAAGAGTGAAGATGTAATGTCCTGTCTTTGGAACCTTGATGTTATAAAGGGTATTGCCCATGTTGTTCCCAAACAAAAGTACATAGCCTTTCCCAGAAAACTTTGCATTTTCTTTCTCAACGCTGTACGCCCAGCCATCACTTGCACTCTCAGCTTCAATCTTAACCTTATAGTATGTCTTTGGATTTGGAAGTGATATTCTCTCCACCTTTGGTGTAACCTTCTTTCCAGCAATTAATGCTACATTATCAATGTAGATGGGTCCTGTATACTTTACATAAGACCCTGCAATCCTCAAAACCAATACACCTGCTTTTTCTTTCACATTGTAAAGATTATCCTTGCACTTTATGACCGCATAAGTCTTTCCGTTTATCTCTTTCCATGTTGTCTTATCTTTGAAATTGAGAGCTGTAAAGTCTTTGATTATCTTCCATGGACTGTCCACAGCACTTGCTGACATGATTTTTCCAGCAACTTTGTCTGGATTTGGAATGTAGATTGTATATTCAAGTGCTGAGTATTTGCCAAGGTCAAAAAGTTTTCCTTCTTTGTCTGTGAGCTTTACAGCAATGTTCATTTCTTCAAACGCAGTGCCCTGGAAATTAGCATTGAGTTTGAGACTGCCTGCATTTGTTGATGTCTTCAAGTCTTGCGAAAATTCCATTGATTTTGTTTTCTTTGCAAATCCATCACCTGAGTATTTATAAAATCCCATTGTGTCTTTTTCAAAGTTGTACACAAAGTTTTTGCCTTCCACTGGATACACAAGTGTAACCCCTGTGAAAAAGTCTTCCTTAATTTCCTCTTCTTCGCTACTTCCATAGTCTTCTTTTGAGAGGTTTGACGCATCCTCAGGTCTTACTCTTATATTGTCAAGGTAGATAGGTCCTTTGTAGTTGCAGTTTTGACCTGCAAACTGGAACACAAGCTGTGCACGCTTTTTGGTTCTAAAATCATCTGGAATTGCAAACGCCTTGTGAATGACCATATAGTCCTTGCCGTTTATCTTCACCTTTTTGCCAGCATTTACTGTAATGCTAAACTCACTTCCAAGTTCTTTCCATCCGTCATTCAATACAACCTTGTAAGCAAAGCCACCTTTTGCTTTTGCAAACTCGTCGTATGGAACAAACATTTCAAACTCAACAGATTTATAGTTTGTAAAGTCAAACTGCCCTTCGGCAACACCACCTATCCATGCACCAAGGTCACCCTGGTCCCATCCATTGTTCTCGTTGAACTCAACATCAAGCCTGAGCGCATACTTGTTACCAGGTCGCTGCAAATCAGTAGAAACTGACACCTTTTTGATACATTTTAATGAGTCTCCCCAAGCCTCACCGAAAGTCATTGTGGTGCCATCTTCAAAGTCGAAAACATAGCTTTGAACAGATGTCTCAACAGCACCAAAAATTCCTGTCGGCAAAAGCCCAAGTAAAAATACAAGACTCACTATTAAAGATGCAATCTTTAAGCCTTTTCTCATAATTCTGGCACTCTCCCCTTTTTTTATTTTTTCTTAAAGCCGGGGGTACACCGCACCGTCCTACTTTTGATCTTTTTACTTTCAGCGGTGCACCCACCGGAAAAAAGCCTGTCTACTGAATTACCTCTTCAACCTTGATGTTGTCTATTACAAAATCAGTACCCCAGTGAATGCCAATCTTCAAGCCCATTGTTGTTGAGTTGTCAGGAATTCCTGCAATTGTCCCTTCAACATGATAAACGGTGTTTGCTTTGTCAAGTTTGAATGTTATCCAGCCATATGACTTATAGCCAGACTTGTTGCTATTTATAATTTGAGCATAGATGTATGTGTCACCTGGTTTTGGCGGAGCTTTCAAGAGTTTTACATCAAAGCTTACTTTATAATCGTGCCAGCCGTAAATCTTAACTTTGCTTGGAACTGAATACAGAGCATCTATCCACTCACCGTCTTTTTTAGAGTCGCATGCAACTTTGAGCGACTTGCCTTTGATTGCCTCTTTGCCAGACACAATTGAAAGTTTTACGCTCTTCTTTGTTGTGTCAAGTACTGTGAACATATCCATCTTGCCATTTTCAAAGTCGATGGTAAACGGCTTGAACGGTCTGAACACTGGTTTTTCAGGCTTTGCGTTAGCTTCAGATACAGCCTGCTGTGCCTGTGGTTTCAAGCCCGCCAATGCCGATGAAACTGATGCTGCGTTTGAAAGAGCTCCATTTATATCCCATACAAGGTTGCCCAAAACAGAGTCTGGTGAGCCTGGATAGAACGAGTATTTTGCAAGTTGTGTATGGAAATCCTGCAGATATTTTGGTCTTCTCTTGATACCAGGGTCATCACAGTATTTCTGAATGCTTTCTAACAAAATATTTATAAACTTTCCAGCACCCTTCGGATTTCTTGCACCTTTTGAAATTCCATATCCATCACATTCAAATGGATAGAGTTTATTCTTATTGTCTGGTCCCAAAGGAATCGGAGCAACTTCAATTTCATCTTCTACCTTTTGGTTGAACTTCTGATCATCATAGTTGTACCATCTTTCAATATACATTGCTATCTTTCTTTGAGCTAACCCTGTACTTGCAGTGTTCCAGTCAGTAATCATCCAGCCTTCTTTGATACCTTTTTGAGCAATGTTAAGTCCCTTTTGTACTCTTGGATCGTCAAAGTTGAGTTTCGCATTACCACTTTTATCCACATTTACATATGTCACACCGTTGGAATATACAAATATCTGTGGATACCAGCAACCAACACCGTATCTATCAACCTTGCCATCACCGTTTGTATCAGTTGTAAGTTTCTTTGCCAGAGCAACAAATGTATCCCAGTTCCATTTTCCATTCTTATAAAGTGCAAGCGGCATCTCGCTCTCGTCAATGCCCTCTTCAAGCATGAGGTCTTTGTTGTAAAGAACAACCCAGAAGTGGTTAGAACCATACTGGCTTGCCAAATAGTATTTTCCTTCATATTTAAAAATCTGATCCATCGCTCTTAAGTTCAAATATGGCGCTTTGAGATCAACATAGTTGTTGATGGGTTGTAGATAACCTTTTGTATAAAATCGCGGGAAGTTGCCTGACCCACCAAATACAACGTCAATTGGGTCGCCTGCAGCCATTCTGGTTATAATCTTTGTGTCCCAATTGTTCCAATCACTATACACCAACTTAATTTTCCCACCATAATTCTTCTGGTAAGTATCAATTGCTTTTTTAACAGCTTGTGCAAAGAGATCACTAGTATTTTTGAAACTTTCTTGAGTTAAACCTGGTCTGAAAAATGAGATATCACCTAACTTTGTCGCAGCCTGAGCTGGGTTTTGGGATTTGTTTAGGACAACAAACAACCCCAACACCATTGAAATTGAAACTACAAACGCCAAAACCTTCTTGAATAACTTTGATGCAAACATACTCATACCTCCTCCACTCATATTGGATTTATTTATTTTGCAAAATCCCTCGAATTGTGAGGGATTGTTGCCAGTACGCATTACCCTACAATCCCTGTTCGCTCGATACTTTCTGTAAAGTATCTTTGACCAATAATGTAAATAGCTATTAAAGGCAGTATTACCAATAAACATCCCGCTTCTAAAACTGATGACCTCAAAAGATATATGTCGTTTGCATTCACAAGATTGTTCAACAGGTTCATTCTTTCATTTAAGATTGTTAACATCACAGAAAGAGGCAAGTTATCTGTAAAAAACATCGCCGAAAGATAATAGTCGTTCCAGTGCCAGACAATAGTGAAAAGAAGCACTGTAATGATAGCACCTGTTGCATTTGGAACCATAACCCTCAAAAATGTAGAAAATGGACCACATCCATCTATCTTTGCAGCTTCTTCAAGCTCTGTCGGCATGTTTCTAAAAAACTGTCTGAATATGAATATATAAAGGCTTGAGCGAATACCCATTCCAAACGTATTTAAAATGTAAAATGTCCAGGGCGTATCAAGAAGGTTTACTGTCAACGGTTTTCCTGTAAAAAGTCCAATTAGCCTACCAAAGTAGAAGAAATCAAAATGTCTGAACTTTACATAAAGCGGTACTATTATTGTCTGCATTGGAACGATTATAGTAAAAAGGAGTATGCCAAATAGAATTTCTCTTTCCTTAAACCTGAATCTTGCAAAACCATAGCCCACCATCATGCATATAAAGGTCTGAATAATCACAGATGGTATGAGGATTATCAAAGTGTTTTTGATAGATTGAACATATCCCAAGATTTCATTTGCAAGCTTGAAACTTTCAATTGAAAAGTGTTTTGGAATCCACACAACGCTTGGATCAAGAAGGTCTACCTTGTCTCTGAATGCGTTGCTTATCAAAAACAGAACAGGGTACAAAAGAACATAGCTCATGCCAATTATAAATAGGTATCTAAAGAGATTTTTCAAAAAGGCAAATAGTCGTTTTTTAAATATTGCCATGCCAAAACCTGACAGTTCAAAATTCCTTGCCACCTTTGAACTCTTAGATTTTGTTGCAACCTCCATCTTGCATACCCTCTTTTCTTTGAAATATATTTCTAACCTGAGTGTATCTCCTCTCTATGGCTTTATGTCAGATAAACAACTCTTCTTCCAATTACTCTATTCACAATGAGGATAATAACCATGATTATTGCAAAATAGACAATTGCAATTGTTGTGCTGTACTCAAACCTTCCATTGTTCAGCTGTGTGACAACCATTCTCATTACCTGGTTTCCATAGTCAGTAAAGTAGTCAATGATCGAATATATGACTGCAACAAGAAGTGTTGGAGATACCATCGGGAAAGTAATCTTCCAGAACTTCTCCCACTCTGTGGCACCTTCAATTACAGCTGCTTCATAAAAACTTTTCGGAATGTTGTGAAGTGCTGCCATCAAAAGAAGTATCTGTACGCCAGATCGCCATGTTAGGTCAAAAAGCTGGCTTATTGTGTTTACAATAAACTGTCCCAGCCACATTGGAACGCCTGAGTTTATTAAAATCATTCTAATGTTTTCAACCCTGAAAAGTGTGGTGTTCGATGCTGCCTGGCTAACATCCCCCATTACATTTTCTTTTAAAATAGTTATCACAACACCCGATGCGATGATGACCGGGAAAAAGAATATTGTTCTTGCAAATGTTCTTCCTTTAAACTCATCTCTTAACACATACGCAACAAACATACTGAAAAACACAACAACAGGTACTTGATAGAGCATACTGCCTATTGAAGATGTAAGTGTTCGTATATAGTTCGGGTCTTTTGTAAAGGCATAAAGGTAATTTTCAAACCCAACAAATGAAAATTCAAGACCACTGTCACCAATCTTTATCTTGGTAAATGTATAGTACACTGCAGTGATAAACGGAATTATGAAAAAGTAGAGAAGTCCTATAAGCCATGGGAGAATAAAAAGCCTTCCATACATCGCCTCTTTTTCTCTCAAAGTTAGTCTTCTTTTT
The DNA here is from genome assembly GCF_000145215.1 of Caldicellulosiruptor obsidiansis OB47. Lineage (NCBI taxonomy): Bacteria > Bacillati > Bacillota > Caldicellulosiruptorales > Caldicellulosiruptoraceae > Caldicellulosiruptor > Caldicellulosiruptor obsidiansis. The sequence goes on along the minus strand of NC_014392.1, from coordinate 227,166 downwards.
CTAAATACCTTTTTAAAAGCACCTGAAAAGCTCATTTATATTTCACCTCTTGACAACAACTTGGTAAGATTGCGCGGCAACCTCAAGATTTTCTATCTTCTGCGGGTTTGAGGTGTAGTTGAGCAAAATCTCAACCCCGCCATCATATACAACTTTAACAACACCTTTTTTGATAATCTTATGCTCCACTATCTCTTTGTCTTTTATAAGTCTCAAAGTGGGGTAAAGCTCCTTGTAATACTCTTTTAGGTCTCCAATCCACATCCTGTAGTTTGATGAGTAGAGGTTCTCAAGTAAGGTCTCTTTTAGTTCATCTTCGTTTCGAGCAGTCCATGTGAACTTGATAGCCGAACCAGTCTCTAAAGCTTTTAATTTCCACATCCATTCGTTTGTGTAAAAGTTCACTGATGGCATCGAATATGGAACATATCCTCTTATAACCATCTGATAGAAAGGAATCTCTGCATCTTCTATCAGGAATTTGCTTGAATATATCGGCACATCAACAATTTCGCTTGCCTTTTGTAAAAGATACCCGTTTGGATTTGTAAGAAGAATATTTCTGAACCTCTTTGAAAGACTGCCTATTGCCTGTAAAAACACATCTTCTGTCTGATACCTGTTAACAGGTTTTGTACCAAAATCTGAATACAACATGGTGCTCATGCTAGATAAAGATATGTTGTTAAAATAGTTTATGTTACTGCTTGCTAAAAATCTTTGGACTATCTCATTTGTATAGCGCGGCGAAATTAGGTACAAAACCGGGTAAGAGTCATCCTTATAAAATATTGGCGGTGAATATCTCCAAAGCTGGGCAGGCACTTTTTTCATTGATTTTGTAGCAACCTTGTTTCGAAGATACGTAAGTGTACCTGTTCGAAACAGAACAAAGTCAACGTCAAGGTATGTCTTTACATTGGCTCTTTGGAAATACTCAAGCACATTTTCAAGCTGCTTTTTCCCCCCCAGAACCCTTTCGGGCGTAGCTAGAAGAGGAAGATTGTAGTATACACCATTTTTCATCCATCCAACAAACTTTACAACAACATCAGAAACTCCCATGCTTTTTACCTGTTTTACTATCTTCTGAGCATCCTCAAAAGTGGTAAGAGGTATTGTTGCGTTGACAGGAATTCCAAGGATGTATTTTGGTTTTTTCATGCTCCCGTAAAATTCTATGTAAACAGGAACGCTTTTTTCACTTACTTCTTTTTTAAATCCTCTTTCTTTTATCAAATATTCTCTGTACTTTTTAGCCATTGCCACATAGTCAACATTTTTTGAGTCAAGGAAATAGTATCTAATTGAGAACTTATCAACATTTGGTAGTTTTTCTTCAAAAATGTTGAAAGACCTCTCGTCCCACTGTTTTTCTTTTAAAGTCACCATGTCATATTCTCTCATGATAAACTCTGCAAAGATGTTGTTGTAGCTGCTCTTACTACCACTTGTGTTTGCGTTTAAAATGGCCTTTCCATCACCTTTTGTTATCACTGCCAAAAACCCGCTATTTTCTTTTTTCACCCCAAACACAGGAAGCCTTGCAGCCTGAGTCACATATCCTTGAAAGTCAGGAACAATACCAAAGTCGGCTCCATAAATCCTCTGTGTATATGTCTCCTGGCCTTTATTGTTATTGAAATTTATGAGTGCACCACAGCCGTCCGGTACAACCATGTAACCATTTTCTCCTATTGCCGCGGCACCAAAAAACGGCAAAAGCATTATTGATACAAGCTTGTATTTATCTTTTTTAGTTTCTTTTATCTGGTTTACCAGAATGTCCACGTTCAAATAGTCATCCTTGATGGTGCATGCAACTGGTATCACGAAACCTTCTTTCTTGAAAGTATACGTCGCAATAAACCCATCTTTTATCCTTCTTATCTTAAGTCCTTTTTTGAGGACTGAGTTGACATAGGCATTTGCAATCTGAATTGTAGAGGTAACATCGGTAAACCTTATTGAAAGCTGGGATGCCATCTGCATGCGTGTGTTGCCTGCCGCAATTTTGTCTTCTCTCCACTTTTCAGGATTTGAAAACCATACACTGCCACTTCTTTTATCAACAACCTTGAAATATCCATACTTTGGATTGACATATAGCTCTAAAATCCCATTTTTTGCAACAAGCTGATAAGAGTTTGTATCAGCTAATGCCGTATTCCCCTGCAAAAACATCATCTGTTCAAGCAACATTGACATAGCAAGCAAAAACAACACTGCTTTTTTCAGTAATTTGTTAAAGCTCATTTTAAGCTTTCCTCCTTAAGACCTTTACTACATCCTGAGTATGAGCTCGTTGTAAATACTCTGGATAAAGCCAAACAGCTGTGCAAACAGCGTAAATACCAGAATCATGATAAATAGTATCACTACTATACCAATTAGACTTGCAACCATGGTTGCCACAGTTTTGCCAAAGCTAAACTGATGGACAGCCTTGATAGCACAGAGCATACCAATTATAAGCCATATCAAGCCTATGATGTTTATAAACGCCAAGAACATTCCTTCTTCCATTATCAGCACATTGCTTAAAATCACATATAAAAGCCTGCAGATGATGTATGGAAGTAAAGCATATGCAGAGAAGATCCAAATCTCTTGGAATGTCCCTTCACCTTCTGTGAGAGTTGATACAGACCAGTTTGAAAGTACCCATAAGAAAAACATCACAACTGTCGCTGAGAAAATTGATATAACGTTAATCCTATCCTGTCTGTACGGGTTGAATATAAAACCTGTGTACTGCCTGTGCAGAATTGAAACTACAAAAAAGAGTAAAACTATAATTGTAGCAATAAGCACTGAACCTTTTTTCTCATCTTTAAGTTCTTCATATCCCTTAAAAGGATGAAGCATAACATACAGAGGGTACTTTTCTTTACTTATCTTCCTTGTATACTCCTCATCAACGCCCTTTTGCTTCTTGAGCCTTCTTTGAAGTATGTATATTACAATTATGGCAAGTACAAGCGCTGTTGCAATCACTCCAAAATTTCTCTTGAGAAAGTCGTTTCTTAGAACTTCTTTTGCCTCAGAATACCCTTCCTTGTCGTTTGCAAGCCTGAAATGATAAAGCGCCTCACTGTATTTGTTCATCCTCAAAAGTGCCTTACCAAGCCCAACATGTGCAAGTGCAAAGTTTACGTCCATCTTGTTTACCTGTTCCCACAGCTTTCTTGCATCATCGTACTTCCCATCGTTGTAAAGAACTGTTGCCCTGTGAACAAGCTCGCCAAACTTCGTCTCTTTAAACACAGTTATTGTTGCCTTTTGCTGGTCCAAAACAAGTATGGTGTTTCCAATGCTCTCAACAGCGGCAGGTTCTCTAAACGTTCCTGCCTGGTCAGCTTTGCCGCCCATTATGAAAAGAAGATTTGCGTTCTGGTCGTACTGGAACACTCTTCCCCTTTCATAGTCAAGAGCGTTTATGAACCCATCCTTTGTCACGTTTATGTCCACAAAATAGGAATCTTCAAGTCTTTTACCGTAATACTTTGGAAGGTCACCAAAATCACGCGTCTGGTCTTTTTTCTTGTACCACAGTATGTTCTTGCCGAGGAAATTGAGTTTTTTTAGCTCACCCACACTGACTGATGCGTAGTTTGAACATGTGTAAATAAACCCATCATCTCCTATGTCAATACTAGTAACCTCAGTAGGAAGGTACCTCACCATAGATGCGCTTTGCTGTTTTGAGAGTATCTTTTTCCATATTCTGTCTATAAGAAGCTGCAGTGTTAAAACAACCTTGTTGCTACCAAAAAATCCAAGAAAGTTGTTCTGGCTGTCGAACATGAACGCACCTTCATAGCTTCCAAGCGAAAGAACATACACAACCCCTGCATTGTCAACTGCCACTTTGAGCGGAACAAAATCCTTGTTTGCTGCAACAAGGTCAGACTTTGGTTTTGTTATCTTTCTTAGAAGCTGCCCATTTTGGTTTATAACATACACGCATTTTGCGCCTTTGTCAGCAATATATATAACACCGTTTTTGTCCACACAAATACCGCTCGGGTCAGAAAACTTGAACACTTTACCGTTTTGCGTGAACGTGTTTATTTCACTTATAAACTTAAAATCTTTATTCAGCTTCACTATCCTGTTGTTCCCGGCATCCAATATGTAAATGTTGTCATTGCTATCTACAAACATATCACGCGGAGACGAAAAGTTTCCAACCCCAAGGTCTTTTCCGCTGAGCACCTCGTAAGGGTAATACCCTGCTGCGCTTGGTATGTCCCAATTATATATGTCATAGTTGTATTGATAGTACGGCACCTCTATCATATTCGCAAAACTATACCCGGGAATAGCTACCATAAGCAGGGTCATTAGTGCAAATCCTATTATTCTTTTTACTTTTTTTATTCTCACCTGCTACCACCTTTTCTTTCCATGTTTTGTTGAAATTTGTGCTATTTTCTTTATTTTTCAACCTTTAATTCCTGCTGAAACCATTGTTTCCATCACACTGCTCTGAGAGATTATGAAAAGTATTATCGGTGGAATCATGAGGAAAAGAGCAACAGCCGCCCCAACACCTGCACGTGCAATACCACCAGCAGCAATCTGCTGTAAAAGTGTTGGCAAGACCTTTAAATTTTCACTGAATATAAAAGAACCGCCTGTTTGATTCCATAACTGCTGGAAAGAAAGTATTGTAAGTGTTAGCCAAGCAGGTTTTACGTTTGGCATGACAACTTTCCACCAGATCATAAGCTCGTTTGCACCATCAATCTTTCCAGCTTCCAAAAGAGAGTCTGGAATCTGTGTCATGAACTGTTTCATAAGATAAAGCCCCAGCGTCATCTGCCATGCTGGCAGAATCAGTGCCCAGTATGTGTCTATAAGCATTCCTGTAATGAACGAAAATGAGCGAAAATGACGAGAAATGAGATTTGAAAAGAAAAGGTACCTCCTGATAAAATATAGAATGTAAGTTGTACAACTTACGACAAAACACAACAAAGGAGGTACCCTCTTTGAAGTATACACAAAATGAGAAGATATTACAAGTGACAGAGAAAACTTTAGTTGTAGGAGTAGACATAGCAAAGGAGATACATGTTGGCAGAGCATTTGATTTTAGAGGAGTGGAGCTTGGCAAGAGAATAGAGTTTGAGAATAGAAAAGAAGGTATGGGAAAATTTTTGGATTGGGCAAATAAGATAATGAAAGCCCATGGCAAAGAGAACGTGATAGTAGGGATAGAGCCTACAGGGCATTACTGGCTGTGCTTTGAGCAGTACTTAAGAGAGAATGGCATAAAAGTGGTTTTAGTGAATCCTTTTCACGTAAAAAGGAGCAAAGAACTCGATGATAATACACCAACAAAGAGCGATATAAAGGATCCGAAAACAATAGCGATGCTTGTGAAGGATGGAAGATATACAGAGCCAAATATACCCGCGGGTATATATGCTGAGATGAGAGTAGCGATGAACATATATGAAAGGCTACAAAAGCGCTTGAGTGTTTTAAAAAATCAAATAATCAACTGGCTGGATATCTATTTTCCAGAGTTTTTAGAAGTATTTTCTGATTGGGAAGGCAAGGTAGCGCTACTGACTTTAAAAGAGATGCCATTGCCTTGTGATGTAGTAGAAAAGGGAGTGGAAGGGATTATAGAATGTTGGCGTGACAAAGTAGACAAGCGAGCGATAAGTCGCAAAAGGGCTATGGAATTAGTGGAAGCTGCTAAAAGGAGTATAGGTAAGAAAGAAGGTAGGAAGCTGGCAAGGCAAGAGATGAGATATTTGCTTGAAGAATATGAGCTTTTAAGAAAGCAGCTGGAAGGAATAGAAGATGAAATGGCAAAACTTTTGAAAGATGTTCCGAATGGAGAAAAGCTGCTTGAGATAAAAGGTGTTGGAGTAAAGACAGCAGTTGGTTTTATATCTGAGGTTGGGGATATAATGAGATATGAAGATGCTAAGCAGATACAGAAATTAGCGGGACTGAATATAGTTGAGAATAGTTCTGGCAAGCATAAGGGACAGACGTGTATAAGCAAAAGAGGGCGTGGGAGGCTTCGAAGTAGTTTATTTAAGGCTATGATTACAATAGTAGCAAAGAATGAAGAATTTAAGAAGTTGCATATGTATTACACTATGCGGCAGAACAATCCATTGAAGAAGAAGCAATCACTGATAGCGCTTTGCTGTAAGTTGATAAGGATATTTTACGCGATTTTAAAAAAAGGGATAAAATATGATGGGAACAAGATGTTGAGCGATATAAAGAGAGAGGCTTTAGCAACAACAGCGTAAAAGAAATAAAAAATAAGTTAAGAAATTTTAGTTTAAAGTAGGAGCGAAAGATTAGCAGAATACACATCTTGAGGGGGTAAAAGTTTCTTAGCTTTGCGAGAAGAGTTAAGACATGTCGAGTAGCAAAGCGCCCCTTTTATTAGGGATTCAAATCATAGAAAGTATGTTAAGGTTAAGAATAGAAGGGAAGAAGAATTAGATTAAATTAAATGAATTTTTATAGGACGATTGGAAAATGAGAGCGGGTTAGTCGGAGTACAATCACCATAAGGGCGAAGACCCTGCATACGAGCATAACCGACATCCACGCCATGGTAGATGGGACGAGGGAATTGAGGGCAAGGTAAGAAAGACCCTGAGAGACATGAGAGGGTAAACACCATGGTTATTGTGGACGGATACCCGCCGCAATATGGTATAATATCTAAATTAATACAAAAAGCAGGTTGAATCTAATCTTCATGTGGTAGAATAAAGCAATAATAGAAATAACAAGCACTAAATAAATTTTTATAACTACGAAATTTGAAGAAAACGAAAGATATTTTGAGAAAATCAAAGGTATATTGAGAGAGGTGAAGTCTTGACATTACAATGTAAAGTGGAATGTATGTTACCTGCGGTGTGAAAAGCAGGGCAAGCACAATTATCTCATTTATTGCTTTTTTGGCAGCAAAACTGTGTTTAGCCAAAGGATAAGCTGCCAGCGATGCAATGAGTATATGCCCAACTGTTCCTACAACACAAATGAACAAACTATTGAAAAGATATCTTGAAAACGGCACCCACATGTTTGTTGCAAGCTGAAACATCAAAATAAAGTTGTCAAGTGTTGGTCTTCTGACATAGAGTCTGGGTGGAAATATGAATATCTCGTCAAACGGTTTGAATGCTGATACCAACGTGTACCACAGCGGAAGAGCAGTAAACATCCCAAGGATGAACAGAATTACAAATATCACTGCATTTCCATAAACGCTTCTGTTAATTTTTTTATGAGAAGGTGCATTGAGCTTAGCCATTTTTTATATTTCACCTACACTTTCGCAAAATTATGATTAAAATAACTTTTTATTCTGTGGAATATCTCTTCAGTATAGCTGCAATTACTTTGTTGGTAATAAGCATCGCAATAAAGAGCACAACAGCAATTGCCGATGCATAGCCCATCTCAAACCTGACAGTTCCATAGTCAATAAGGTATGTCACAACAGTGTCAGCACTGTACTGTCTGGTTGGAAGACCTCCAAGGGCTATTACAACTGTGCTAACACCAAACGACGCACCAATCTGCATGACAGCACCAAACATCAGTTGTGGTGCCATTTGTGGAATTGTGATGTAAAACAGCTCTTGAAATCTATTTTTTATACCATCTATCGCACCAGCTTCGAAGAGTTCCTTGTCAAGATTTTGAAACCCAGCAACGAAAGCCAAAAAACCTGCTCCAAGCGAAAGCCAAAGCTGAACAATGATAATCACCCACAGAACATAATTTGGGTCTTGAAGCCAGTTGATTGGCTCTTTCAAAATCCCAAGCCTCATAAGCCAGCCGTTTATAAGACCATACGCATCTCCGCTGAATATAAATGCCCAGATGAAAAATACATTGCCAGCAAGCGAAGGTGAGTAAAATATGAGTGTCAGAATTGCTCTTATCTTAGGATTAAACTCGCTTATAAACCACGCTAAGAAAAAAGACATAAAGTAACTTAAAGGTCCTGTCAAAAAAGCAAATATGAATGTGTTTCTTAAAACCTTTATGAATATCTTGTCTGCTAAAAACAATCTTATGTAGTTTGCCCAGCCAACCCATTTGGGTGGCTGAAGCATGTTGTAGTTTGTAAAACTTAAAAATATTGAGCTTATAACTGGTATTAAAGTAAATATAGTAAAAAGAAGCATATACGGTGCTATCATGAGATAACTTGCTTTATTTTTCTTTATATCTTCAATCAAGCCCATTTCCCAATACCTCGCTTAAAAGTGAATTTTATTTGTTGTACATAGCAAGTTCTTTTCTCTTTCTCTCAAGCTCGTCGTTTATATCCTTTGTGTATCTCCACAAACTCTCTCTCGGGTTCATACCATCATAAATAACTGCTGAGAACGCACTATCCAAGCTTCTTATCACATAATAGCTTCCCGGAATTTCTTCAATCTCTTTTACATATTTCCACTGTTCCATCAAATTTTGCATCTCTTTCTTACTCCAGGGAAGTTTCTGAAAAGCATTTATATTTGCTGTATTGTACCTTGCAGCAGTGCCCATGAGCATCTCAAGTTCTTTTCCAAACTGTGTCTGAACCTCATCAGATGTCCACCATTTCAAAAACTCCCAGCAAGCTTGCTTGTTCTTTGCCCTGCTCAAAATTATCGTGGCTGTACCTGACGCTGCAGTTGACCTGTCAATTGTCCCATCAGGTCTTTTGATGCCTGGAATTGGCACCATCTCCCACTGGTTTCTGATTTCCGGCGCAGCGGTTGCCAAAAGATTGTATGTTGTGTACGGTGCTATTCCAAGCGGCATCTCACCTGTCCTGAACCTGTTGTAAAAGTCGTATATGAGCTCAAGCCCATATTTTGTGTAAAAATCTGTCCACTGTTTAAATGCTGCAACAGCTTGACTGCTATCAAGCATTGATCTTGTCTTTTCTTTGTTGTAAAAACTTCCTCCCAGCTGAAGCAAAAGCGTAGGGAACAAATTTCTTGTTCCAAGCCCTGCATCAATCGCTTCCTGGGCATCAATTCTCTGATATGGAAGGCCAACCTCTAAGTTGTATCTTTGAAGCTTTGCAATGACTGCGTACATCTCATCCCATGTCTGTGGCGGTTTTATGTTAAGCTCATCAAATATATCCTTCCTGTAAAACATCATGTAAAAGTCTTGGGTCACAGGAAGCGCAAAGCAGCCTCCATTGTACTCGTAAGGCTTTAGCGCTGTCAGGTTAAACCTCTTTTTAACCTCATCAAAGTCCTTAAACTTTGAAAGGTCAACCAAAGCTCCTCTTGCCGCCAAGTTCACAGGCTGGCCTCTTGACACTGTCAGCACAATATCAGGACCTTTACCAGCTAAAATAGCTTCTATTACACCAGTTTGAACCAAACTCACATTTACTTTTATGTTTGTTCTTGGCGTAAATGAGTCGTTTATCAAGTCTCGAATAATCTGTGCCTGGTCGCGGCCACCGCCTACCCATACCTTTATTACCTTTTGACCCTGATAAGTCTCACCCACGTTTGTGTAGTCCTCAACAAACGAATACAAAAACGCTTTTATCTCCTTTACAATCTTTTGAAAGAAATTAGCTGTTGGCGACGGGATCTTGGCATCCGGTGATGCTACAAGTATATAGTCAATCTCAAGCGGCTGTTCTTTCCTGTACACAAGCCAGGATGAAAGACCACTCAAACTATCTCTAAGATTTTTTATTCTTGCCGGAATTGTTTCTGGCTCCTGCGCCATGCTTTTCAGCTGCTCTGCAACTCTTTTCAAAAGCTCTGCTTCTCCACCTTTTTGACCTGTGTACTTTTCAAAGTCCTGAGCCTGTTTTAAAAGCCCTTTTCTGATTGAATTTAAACTGTCAATCAAATCAGGTATCTGCTCATCCAAGTTATAGTCTCTGTAAAGGTCAGGGTCTCTGCCTGTTATCATTATTATCTTTCTATACAAGTTGTTAAGCTGCACTGTCAGCTCCTCAACTTCTGTAAGTATGGGTGAAAGCTCACCAAGTGTTGCCTCAAGCTTTAGTTCATGCTCACCTTTTGTGAGATACACAAGATAAGGCTTATCTTTGCTGCCTACTACTTTCATATACCATCTTATACTGTACGGAAACTCTATATCCTGGGCTTCTTTGAAAGGAATCTTGCCGTCGATGTACAAAATCCTGTGCGTGGACATTCCCCTCTGGAAATTCTGTCTTGCCTTTATCACAATCTTGTAAAGACCGTCTTGTGGTACCTCAAACTTCCAGCTTGCCCACATGCCAGGATATTTCCAGTTCCACTGACCCAGCGTGTTTAGTCTTATTTTTGACACATGGAACGGCTCTGTTGCAGGGTCGGTTCTATCATACATCGGATACAAAATTGGGTCTGATTTGAGATATGTCTTTTCTGCCTGGAATTTGACAAGAATATCTTTTGCTTTTGGCAAGCTTGAGTAGTTCTTTGAAACCTCTGAATAGTTTGGAACTTCGTCTTTGTTATAAATCTTTATGTACTTTATTGCAAATGGTTCTCTTATATTCACAAGTCTTATAGTGTGCTCACCTTTTTCAAAGTAAAAGTAATACGCTCTATTATAAAACCCCTCTGTATCCTTAAAATCTTCTTCCTGCCAGATTGGATACTCATCTGTCTTGGGGCGCAGGTCATTGTCTTTTTTATCTTTCCTGATACCTGTTGTGTCCTTCCAAACTCTTGGGAATGTAATCTTCTGCGCCTGGTCAAACGGAAACTCGCCGTCAATCAGAACAGAAAGCTCAATGCCAAGACCCTTGCCCGGAAGCGGTAAATATAACATTGCCATGTTATAAAGACCGCTTTCCGGAATATCTACCTTCCACTCAACATATCCGCCTTCCTTCTCCCAAGCAAGAACATCCTTTTGACCTGCCAGTTCTATTTTCTTTTTTACCGTTGTTTCTCCATAGCTACTAAAGCTAATTGCCGGAATAATAATAGTGCGCTTTGGCTTTGGTACATCCTTATACTTATTGAGATACTGCTGAAGAGACAAAACCTTTCCCTGCTGTGAAAAAGCCACAGCCCACAAAAATAGAATTTGAATAACAAATACAACCAACAACCTTGCAAACATTTGTTTTTTTGTTAAAAATTTACCATTAAGACTAACCACTTTGTACACCTCTTTTCTGCTGCCTTTTTGGATACAATTGACGTTGACCTTAGCACGAGCCTCTTATTATAATTTGAGTTGATAATCTCACTGTCTCAAAAATGGGGGTATTATTTTCTATTCTTCTTACAATGGCTTGCGCAAGCCTTCTTCCAACTGCTTCTTTATCTATGTTAACTGTTGTCAGCGGGGGGTCTACCAGCACAGACCTCTTTAAATTGTCAAAACCTACAATAGCTATATCTTGGGGTATTTTGTATCCCTTTTCTTTTAAGTACCTCATAGCAAAAATGGCAATGTCATCATTTGCACATACAAAAGCACGGGGGTACTTTTTCATTTTCTCCAAGCCCATATCAATCTCTTCCTGAACATAGTACCTGAAAGGCACATGTTCTGTTATACAATATTCCTTTTGTACATCCAAACCACTGTCTTTTAGAGCCTTTTCAAAGCCAAGCCATCTTTCATAAATAGATTTGCAGTAGTTGGTATCTCCGATAAATCCAATTGGAGTGAGTCCCTTTTCAATTAAAATCTTTGTGAGCTTGTAAACACTTGCCTCACACTCTGTAAAGATGACATCACCCTGCAAATCTTCAAGATCAGCATTCAAAGGTGCGTCATAATAGACAGTTGGAAGTTTATACTCCTTTATTCTGTTCATATACTCATCTTCAAACACGCTGAGCACAATAAGCCCATCCACCTCATGATTTGCTATGTTCAAAGGTATTACCAAATTTTTTTCATCTTCATCACTTATGTAATTGTAAAATAGGCTATAACCATACTTTCCAAGCTCGTTCGAAATGCCGTTTATAATGTCAATCCAGAATTCAGAAAGAGCAGCCTTTATCAAAATAGCTACTTTTTTGTTTTCTCTTGCCGACCTTACTTTTTCAATTAACTCTGGCTTTATCTTGGGATACCCCAGCTCAATTGCCTTTTTGATGACCTTTATAGTCGTCTCTTCTGAAACAGTGCTGCTGCCATTCAAAACCTTAGACACGGTATTTCTCGAAATGTTGAGACTTCTTGCAATATCGGTGATTGTTACTCTCTTCATTCCTATCCCCTACTACAATTATGATTTTAAAAGTTCTAATTTGCTTCATTGCTTATTTAAATTTTACAATAGCAAATTAAAATTGTCAATATTTTTTACATTAATTTTATTAACTTATTGTCGAAACATGCACACATTTAGGTTATTATAGAACAGAGCAGGCTTTTAAATAAAGCCTGCTCTTGGGTTCTATTTATTTTTGCAAAATGTAATTGTACACCCGGTAAATTAAAGCTGCCGCTTCTGCTCTTGAGCATGCATTCTGCGGCCTTATAGTATTATCTCTGTACCCTGAAATCAAACCAATTTGTAATGCTTTTTCAAAGCTTTCTTTTGCCCACTCAGACACCAAATTTGCATCTTGAAATTGTGCAATTTTATTTTCATTAATATTAATTTTACCTTTCAACAATTCTATTGTCCTTATTAAAACAACTATCACCTGTTCACGGGTCATAGCATCGTTTGGTTTTATATTCCCTTTCCCATCACCTTTTATCAATCCTTTGTTATAAGCAATAGCAATACTATTATAATATTTGCTCAGCTTACTTACATCATTAAATCTTACATCACTTATACTACCATTTATACCTAAACAATTTACAAGCCAATCAATCATCTCTGAACGTCGTATCTTTTTGTCTGGTTCAAACATTTCTGTAGTTCTAAATACATTTGAAAGCGATGAAACAAACAAAATCTCGTTTTTCGCCCAGTGTTTAGAGATATCCTTAAATTCAACTGGGGTTTTAGGTTGCGGTATACCTGTGTCTTGTGTATTTGGTTTACTATCGCTAATCAATTTAAAATTATCTATATAAATCGGTCCCTCATAGTTAGAATTCTGTCCAGCTATTTGCAAAATAATTTGCCCACGTTTGTTATTTCTAAGCTCTTGTTTGATGGTAAAATTAACCAAAACCTTCACGTACTCATTTGCTCCAACTTTAACAGTCGTCAAAGTAACTACATCATCATTTTGCTTATTCTTATCTATTCCAAATACTTCCCCTACATCAGCCCAACCACCAGGTTCTCCATTTAAAGCAACTTTAACAGCCAAACTTCCACTTGCCTTTTCAAACAATGCCTTTGGCAAATACATCTCAAATTGTACAACCTTATAGGGTGAAAAATCAAAGACCTCACCTTCTTTTGTTCCAAGCCAAACACCAATATTAGTATCATGCCAACCATTGTTAGGATCAAATTTCACATCTAATTTTAAAGCGCCGTTTTTACCATCTGTAGACACATCTGACGACCAGCCTATACTTTTTGCTGCTTTCAGAGCACCACTCCATGGTTCTTTGAAACCCATCAAATCGTTTTTATTAGAAAAATCAAACACTTTATCATTTTTATTGACCGAAACTGGTTGACTACTGGAAACTGTCGACTTTTGTTCAGTTGCAGTTTTTTGATCAGATGCTTGCTGTGTTTCATTTTGCTGAGTTGATGTACTAATCTTGCCGCCTGAAACAACTAAAATTACATTGTCAATATAAATTGGACCAGTGTAATTTGAATTTTGACCGGCTATTTGTATTACCAGTTGCCCTCTGGTATTGGTTTTTAAGCTCTCTTTTAGTTTGAACGTAACATGAATTTTTGTATATTCCTTGTCCTTAATTTTAAAGCTACTCAAAACAACTTTTGAAGAAGAGGTGGTATCTTTTGTGATATTAAACTCCTCATCAATATCTGCCCAACCACCTGGGTCCCCGTTCAGCGCTGCTTTAATAGCAATTCCACCTGCTGATTTTTCAAAGAGAAGTTTATCAACAATTACATCGAATTCTAACTGCTCGAAATTTTTGAGATCCACTGGACTTCCTTCAGTTGGTCCTAACCATTTACCAACATTAAAATCATGCCATCCATTATTAGGATCAAAAGCAGCATCTAATTTAATAGCTCCATCAAGGCCATTTTCTGAAATGTCATTTGACCATCTCAAATTTTTTGCAGATTTCAGTGCACCACTCCAAGGCTCTTTAAAGCCCATCAGATCATCTTGTTTTGAAAAGTCAAAAACAATGTTGGTGTTATTTTCTTGATTAGACTGTTGAGTAACAGTTGGTGCAACCCATTGCCAGTAAATTATTGTACTGCTACTTGTATTGCTTGTACTGCAAGATGTTTGAGATGCAGGATTATCATATCCTTCACTTGTAGGTGGAACATAGGCTGTTGGATTTTGTCTGATTGAAATATTGTCCAAATATATTGGGCCTTTATAAATAGCATTTTGACAAGCAATTCTTATCACTAATTGTCCATGATTCCGTCCCAAATTATTCCCATTGAAAGCATCTGAACGATGAATAACAGTATATCTTTTCCCGTTTATAGTTACAATAGGATATGATTTGATGTCTTCTATCATATAACCAACTGTTTTAATTTCAAACCAATCCGAATTAAATGCAGAACCAATAGTTATTTTTCCTCCGTCCAGCCACTGGGTAGGATCTGGAATATAGACATCGTATTCCACATATTTATATCCAGTTAGATCAAACTTGGTATCTTGCTGCCCATATATCCACACCTGCACAGCAGCTTCTTCCCATGTCCAATCAGTCCCAATCTTATAATTCGGGAATATCTTCAGTGAACCGCTGTTTCCAGAAATTTTTAAGTCTTCTGTCCTCTGTGGTTGCGGCTGCCCTTCAAGAGCAGATCCCCATCCATTTTGCCAGCCCATTGTGCCTTTTTCTGGATCTTCAAAATCGAATACAACATCTTCTTTCGAAATAACTGTCTGTTCTTGTTCTGGATTTTGAGAAGCACCTTGTTCTGAATTTTGAGATATGCATTTAATCCTTACGTTATCTATAAGTATCAAGCCATCATAGGTAGAATTCTGACCTGCAATTTCTATAACAAGCTGTCCCCTAGGTTTACTTTTTGCCTCATCAGGAATATCAAATGGGAGTTAAAATAAAATTGTGTCCACTGTATAATTAGTATTGAAATAATCATCAAAGGGGGTTATTTAAGAATGAATAAAAACAAAATTATTGAGACTGCTAAAAACATGGCAAAAGAAGCAAGTATTAAATATGTATTGCTCCAAAGATGATCCTAATCGCCCAGCCCTAAAGCAACTCTTAGAAAACTTGCTCGATTGCTTTATGTTGTCGGAAAGATAAGTAGCCTTGCTAAAAACGAAAATGACAAAGGCAATGGTTTTTATTGAAGTAAAACTTGCAACACCTGTGGGCAGTCTTGAAATCTCTGTCCCTCGCACACGCTACTTCCAATTTCCGACCTTCTATCCTCTTCTTCCCGCTACAAAAGAGTTGATAGTTTTCCTACTTACCTGCTTATGTCGCAAGTATGCCAATGGTTATTCTTGAGCGTTCCCTTGTTCAAACTTTGAAAGCTTTGAATCTTCCATATTCCGAAAATGAAATACTAAAAATCAAAGAAGACCTTAAAAATGAGCTTGAGTTTCCCAAACAAAGAGAACTACCAACAAGTGCTTTTGCTCTTATCATCGATGGTTATCATTGTGAAGTTAAGGATAATTCTAAGGTTAAACAAGCTACTTGTTATGTTGTCCTCGGCATCGACTTAGAAGGTAAAAAAGATATTTTTGGTATCTACACTTTCTTCGGCAAAGAAAATAAGGCTGATTGGATGAAAGTTTTTGACAATTTAATTACAAGAGGTCTTAAAGAAGTTTTAATTGTCATAAGCGATGACTTCCCTGGTATTATAGATGCTGTCAAACTTGCTTACCCTCTTGCTGACCTTTAGCTTGCTTTTGTCCACCTCCAACGTAATGTCAGAAAACATATGACAAAAGAGGATGCTTCAGCTTTTAACAAAAGTTTGGACAAAATCAAAATCTCTTCTTCTGATTTCGATGAAGCTGTATTGAAATTTAAAGAACTTTGTGATGAATACTTTGCAAAATATCCTCGAGTTATTAAAGCAATATCAGAAAAAGCAGAGTTTTATCTTGCACATATGAAATACCCTGAGGAATTAAGAAAGCATATCTATACCACAAACGCCGCTTTATGTGTAAATAGCATGATTGAGAAGATTAGAGTAAATTCAGGTGGATACTTTAAGCTGCCTGTGTCTTAGAAATTAATATTTACTTACAGCGAGAGAACTTACGCCGTACAAAATGGAAAAATGGAGTTCCCAGCATTAGAAAATGCATTAACAACATAACCCAACTTTACAACTTACGTTATAAATTGGAAACACAAAATTCTTGACAAGTCTCTATCAAATCTTAAACTTAGCTTCCTATACACCGCCTCACTCACATTTACATCCTCTAATCCAATGGTATTCTTATCAATGCCATACTGCGCACCTATCTCTGCCCAGCCATTGTTCCAGCTGTTTACAGCTATCTTTATTCCTATCTGTCCACTCATACTCTCAAATTTTGCCTTATCAAAATATACATCTAAATATACCTTACAATAGTTACTGAGGTCAACATCGCTGCCTTCCTGCCCAGATAACCACTTGCCTATATCCCTTTTGTCCCAGCCATTGGTTTCATCAAACTTCACCTGTAACGACAATGCATAATTACCTTCTGCCACCTTAATTTTCCCTATCCCACTGCCAGATAACGACCCTTGCCACGCTTCTCCCCAACCTTCCAATGAATCTGGTTGATTGAAGTCATACACTAATGGTTGAACATCTGCAAATACTTTATTACTCAAAACTAAATTGGAAACAATAATACCAAAAAGAAACGTCAAAAGAATCACAATACTGGTGAGTCTCTTCCTCATTGCTTTTAATCCTCCTTTTTTACAATGTTTTGTATTAACTTATGAAATGTGAAATTTATAATAGAAAAGAGTAATAAGTCATTTCACTTATCATTCTATAATATTATTCAAAAAAGTCAACACCTATTTGATAACTTTTTGTACATTAGAATGCACTGTTTTTTAGTATTTTCTAATCTCCTAAAAATATTTTTTGTATGCACAACTTTTTAAAATATTTATTAAGTTTTGATATTTTTATTCTAAATTAATATCAAAGTTTGTTCATATTATCAAAAAAGCTTTTGCTAATAGTTGTTTTTCAATTCAAATATGTAAACTTAAATGCTATTTATATGCACATTATTTTTACAATTTACCGTGCATAATAGCAGTTCTTCTTCACAAATCAAAAGAAGTCCTTAGCTTCTATACTTTTAACTCCATCTCTTAAATTAACCTGTCGAATTTTCTTGCCTAGAAAGTCGAATTTTGTCGATTTTTTGAATCAAGAATTTCCTCTACGATTTACAGTTTAAAATTCACTTCAAATACAATTAAAAGAATAAAATATTTCGATAAGTTATCTTGGATATCACAAAAACTCAGCGAAAAAAAGCATTATACAAATTCGTTCACTTAAACCCTGCAGAAGCGATTGTTTGCTTGTACGCAATATATTGTAAAAAGTCTTAAAAAATTCTTGACATAAAATTGCAACTATGGTACAATAGCAGTGTAAAAAAAATGTCGAAATTTGTTGAAAGGAGGAAGATTTGAAATGAAATCAACAGGTGTTGTAAGAAAGGTTGACGAGCTTGGCAGAATAGTTCTTCCTATCGAGCTCAGAAGGACACTTGACATTGCTGAAAAGGACGCTCTTGAAATCTTCGTTGATGGCGACAAAATAATCCTCAGAAAGTACGAGCCAGCTTGCATCTTCTGTGGCAATGCAAAGGATGTTATCTACTATAAAGGTAAAAACATCTGCAAAGATTGCATGGAAGAACTTAAAAAGAGCTAATTGTGTAAGGGTAATTAAACAAAAAACTTAAAATAATAGAGGGCAGGAAAATCTTTCTGTCCTCTATTATTTTTCACTTAAATTCATTGTTCTCAATCACAATTTTGTATACCTTGTTTTTAGGCAAATTCAGCTCATCTGCAACCATCTTTGCTGCCTCTTTCTTAGAAAATCCCCGCAAAAGCTTTTCCTTGAGCCTTTTTCTTATAAGCTCAACGTCATCTTGCATTTTTTCTTCAACATCTTCATAGCCTTTTACAACAAGCACATATTCTCCTTTGGGTGAATTTTGTTTAAAGAATTCAACCGCATTGCCCAAAGTTGTTAGCATGACACTCTCATGCATTTTTGTTATCTCTTTGACAATACTTATCTCTCTTTCTTCTCCAAAAATTTCAGCCATCTGGCAAAGCGTATCTAAAAGCTTGTGAGGAGCTTCATAAAATATGAGGGTCCGTTTTTCATACTTTAAACTTTCAAGCTTTTCCCTTTTGGCTCTTTTATTTTTCGGCAAAAAACCTTCAAACACAAAACTGTAAGTATTCTGTCCAGATAACACCAGCGCACATACAAAAGCAGAAGGTCCTGGTACCACTGTAACCTCTATACCTTCATCTATACACCTTCGAACAAGCTCATACCCAGGGTCTGAAATAAGAGGCATTCCCGCATCAGACACAAGCGCAATCTTCTTGCCGCTTTTGAGCTCATATATAATTTTCTCTTCTTTTTCTTTTGGGCTGAACTCATGAAAAGAAACAAGTTTCTTTTTTATCCCAAAATGGTTCAAAAGCTTTATGGTGACCCGTGTATCCTCACATGCAATAAAGTCTACCGAATTTAAAGTGTCTATAGCACGTTTCGACATGTCATCTAAATTTCCAATTGGCGTTCCAACTATAAATAACTTCCCGCTCATATAATTTCACCCTCGCTGCCATTTTGCCTCTCAAGGTAATATTCCATCTCATCTATAAACAGTGGCTTGTCAACTTTCAGTAAACACTGTTTTCCTTTTTTTGCCTCTATCAGCACAAGTGAAGACTCTTTTTCCTTGTTCTGGTGAACAAATCGTATTAGACTTGGTTCTAACTTGTAAAGTCTCAGATAATATAGTGCATCTGTGAGCCTGTCACTTCTGTAGACCATGTAAAAACGCCCGCCAAATTTCAAGATCTGCATTGCGCTTCTCACAACATCTTCAATGGTGCACATAATCTCATGTCTTGCGATGGCTTTTCTGATGTTTGGATTTATTGTTCCGCTGCTTACCTTTCTGTAAGGTGGATTTGTAAAAACTACATTTGCAAATTCAGAGCCAAAAATCTTAAGTGCGTCTTTTAAATCAGCATTTATCACTTCAATCCTGTCCTGAAGATTGTTTATATTCCTATTCAAAATAGCAAGGTCACAAACTTCTTTCTGTATCTCTAAAGCATAGAGTTTTTTGAACTTTTTACCTTTTGCCCACAGCAAAATGGGGATTATTAGATTCCCTGTACCAAACTCAACCACAATGTCATTTTTCTTAAGCTGTATAAAATCGCTCAAAACAACAGCATCTGTCCCATACAGGAAAAAATCTGTATCTTGATATATTGAGTAGTTGCCTATCTTTAAATTTTCCTTCCTGAGCATACTTCTACCTCTTTGCCTGCAAAATTGATAATATAACAAAGTTATTATTTAACTGAAAAAATTCTATTTTATTGGTGTTGTTTTTTTCAACAAAAGCATTATAATATATTATAGTGCCCTTGAAAATATCTGACAATCTCAAAAAGAGGAGATTTGTTATGAAGGTTTGTATTGTAGATGACGCCCAGTTTATTAGGATCATGCTAAAAGACATCTTCACATCACTTGGGCACCAGGTTGTTGCCGAATTTCCTTCAGCATCGCCACTCATAGAAGAGATAGAAGACTTAAAGCCGGATATTATAACTCTTGATATAACTATGCCTGATATTGACGGTCTTACTGCGACGCGTATAATTAAAAATATACTGCCAGAAACACATGTTATCATAATCTCCGCAATCTCTCAGCCAGACATTGAAAAAGAAGTAAAAAAATGTGGTGCTTTTGAGTTTATAAGAAAGCCATTTTCAAAACTTGCCATTGAGCATGTTATAAAACAAATTGAAAAAGAGCAAAATAGCAAAAATGGGGCTGTGCGTTAGCCCCATTTTTTGATTGATCTTAGAAATACAAATCTCTTACTCCACTTTTTATCATCTCAAGTCTTTTTTCTGTCTCTTTGCGCATTCTCTCATCTTTTATTTGATTTAAGCTCTCATATATCAAGCGTCTTCCAACCTCTTTTGTCTTTTCAGAGCTATAGTCCTCTAAATACTCCATAAAAGTCAAAAGCGCATTTGGTGTGCAAAAGTCCTGAATGTCACCTGTCTTTGCATACTGCATAAACAAATCCCCTGTTCTTCCCTTTCTATAACATGCTGTGCAGTAGCTTGGAATATAACCTGCCTCACAAAGTGTCCTTATTACTTCATCTGGACTTCTTTTATCTTCTACTTCAAACTGTGCAAGATCTTCATCTAAATCACCCGTGGATTTTCCTTCATATTCAAGTGTGTAGCCACCAACACCTGTGCAGGACCCAGCGCTGATTTGCGATATCCCAAGGTCAATTACTTCTTCTCTAAAACCTGGTCTTTCACGGGTAGATAAAATCATGCCAGTGTAGGGCACAGCAAGCCGAATTATTGCAACGATCTTTTTAAACTCGTCATCAGAAACAATGTAAGGATACCTTTCTTTTGTCACCTCAACACCCTCGGCAGGTCTAATCCTTGGCACAGAGATTGTATGTGGTCCTACTCCAAACCTTTCCTCAAGATGCTTTGCATGCAGAATCAGCCCAACAACCTCAAATTTATAGTCATAAAGCCCAAAGAGCACTCCAAGCCCAACATCGTCAATTCCTGCCTGCATTGCTCTGTCCATTGCCATTGCATGCCAGTCGTAATCTGATTTTGGCCCTTCGGGGTGCATGTATTCATAGGTTGGCCTGTGGTATGTTTCCTGGAAAAGTACATATGTGCCTATTTTTGCTTCTTTTAGCATTCTGTATTCTTCAATGGTTGTTGCAGCAATGTTGACGTTCACTCTTCTTATGTTTCCTTTTTCTTTATATACCGAATATATTGTTTTTATGCTATCTACTACATATTCAATTGGCGCTTCTTTTGGGTCTTCGCCAAGCTCAAGAGCAATTCTTTTGTGCCCAAGAGATTCAATTATTTCAACCTCTTTTCGTATCTCATCCATTGTAAGCTTTCTTCTTTTCATCTTCGTATTCGATCTGTGATAACCACAGTATCGACAGTTATTTACACAAAAATTGCTGATATAAAGAGGTGCAAAAAGCACAATTCTTTTACCATAAATCCTCTCTTTTACCTGCCTTGCCGCCTTAAAAAGTTTTTCCAAAAGATCTTTGTCCTCTATATAAAGAAGTGTTGCCACCTCATGAGGTTCAAGTCCATTTAGCTGCAAAGCTTTTTCAATTATTTCTTCCGCTCTATCAACATTTTTGCTCCCCTCTTCAAGGATATCATAAACCATCTGGTCATTTATAAACTCAGCTCTTTCCCACTCATCTTTTCTAAACATATCAAAATCACACTCCAAATTTATTATTTAGTAAGAGCACTTTTTACTTTTACACCACTCAAAGACCCAAGCTTTCCTGTGAGCGCACCAATCTCATCAGTTGTCCCATCAACTATAAGCGAAATCACACAAAGCCCTCTTTCTTTATATGGTATACCCATCCTTCCAACAATAATATCACCATGGTCACTTAGAATCTTGTTGAGCTTATCCGAAACCTCTTTCCTGTTCTCAACCACAATCCCAATAACGCCAATTCGTCTTTCCATAAAAACACCATTCCCTCTTTAAAAAAATAAATCCACCTCTCCTGACTTCTTAACCTTATTTAGTCAAAAGAGGTGGATACAAACCTTATTTTTGCAGTTTCCAATCCAATCCCCTCCTTATCAGGCCATTTTGCCCTCTAAGTCAGGAGCAAATGTTTAGTTTGTTAATATTATAACATATTTTTTAGTAAATTGAAATACTATTTCGTTCGTCAAGTAAAATTATCTTTTTTATTTCAAATCAAACAACAGTATATGATATGATATGATATAATGAAAGTAAGTATAGAACAACAAAAAAGTTAAAAAGGAGCTGGAATAAAATGACCTTTTTATTTTTACTTTTGATATGCTGGGCAGTAGGTTTTATCCTCTTTGCAAAAATCTCCTTAGATCAAGAAGAAACTACTGAAATGCCCGATGTGAAAGTCTCAGTTATCATCCCTGCTCGAAATGAAGAAAAGAACCTTCCTTTCTTACTTGAGTCGCTCAAAAGACAATCTTTAAAGCCCTATGAAGTAATAGTTGTAAACGACTTTTCAGAAGACAAAACAAAGGAGATTGCAAAAAGTTTTGACGTAAAGGTAATTGACAATCCACCAATCCCGGTCGGCTGGACAGGAAAAAACTGGGCTTTGTGGAACGGGTATTTGCACTCATCAGGACAGATTCTTATTTTTTTAGATGCTGATGTTCGGCTCTCTGAAGATGGCATTGAAAAGCTCACAAAAGCACTTTTTAAATCCAAAGGAGCAATCTCTGTAATTCCATATCACAAAACTGAAAAGTTTTACGAAAAGCTGTGCATGATTGTCAACATACTTGGTGTTTTTGCTTTTACATCGCCATATGAAAGAAAAAGCAAACAAAAAGGACTTTATGGTTCATGCATTGCACTTTTTCGTGAGGATTATCAAAAGATAGGTGGGCACAAAAGCATCTGCAGCAAAGTGACAGATGATTTGAGTCTCGGCAAACGCTTGAGCAGCTTCAACATCAATATAGAAAATTATCTTGGTATTGACAAAGTCTTTTTCAGAATGTATCCAAATGGTATAAAAAGCCAGATTCATGGCATTGCAAAAAGTGCAGCGCTTTCAATGCAGCTTCTACAAAGAAAGACTATACTCCTAATTGCTCTGTGGGTTTTAGGACTTACTTTATCAGGATTTTTGACACCTTTTTTGTTTTTTATTCGCCATCCTTTGCTGAAAATATTTTTGTTAGCATATCTACTTTATTTTGTCCAGATACTCTACCTTCAAAGATACATAGGAAATTTTGGAATTGTGATGCCTCTTTTCCATTTTGTATCTACAGCTTTTTTTCTGTTCATGGTTTTATACTCATTTTACCAGCTCAAATTTACAGGAAGTGTATGGTGGAAAGGAAGACAAATAGAAGTAGGGGGTAAGTAGAATGCTTGTTTTTATTGTACTTTTAGAGTTTTTCTGCGGATCTCTTATGTTCTCTTACTGGCTTGGAAAGTTATTCAAAAAGGATATAACAGCTGTCGGAGATGGAAATCCCGGTGCATTTAATTTGATACAAGCAGTCGGTTTTAAAATCGGAATTTTAGGTGTTGCTTTAGACTTTTTAAAAGGTTATTTTCCTCTTGTATACTTTGTTGAGAAAGGTTACCTTCCAAAATCGTATATAATTGCTGGCGCAATTGCACCAATCTTGGGTCATGCATTCTCGCCTTTTTTAAGATTTAGAGGCGGAAAAGCAATTGCTACTACATTTGGAGTGTGGAGTGCTACAACTCGTTTTAGGGTTTCTCTCTTCTATGCGGTAGTACTTGCCCTGCTGTTTTTAATAGCAAAAAAGCTAAAGCATGGTGGCCCTACCACAACACAAGAGGATGCTTTTATGGTAGTACTCGGTTTTACAATTGTGGGAGCATATCTTTATTTGAATAGCTTTTCGGTCTATCTTCTGACTTTGTGGTTTTTAAACCTAATTATAATGATATATAAAAACAAGGAAAAACTATCTTCTTTTTATATTTCGCTCACTGATAGACAACATGAGATAAAAAAATAAATTATTTTTCCTCAAAAGAATAGTTTAGTATCTTTTGTCCTGATAATGTTTTGTATAGCAAGTAATTCCTACTGTTTTTGTAAAATTTATGTTATACTATTTATATGCTATATTTTATTGAAAGGAGAAGTGATGGACTTGCACAAAAAGTGGTGGAAGGAAGCTGTTGTATATCAAATCTATCCTCGAAGCTTTTATGACTCAAACGGTGATGGAATTGGAGATTTGCCAGGAATAATAGAAAAACTTGATTATCTACAAGAGCTTGGAGTAGACGTTATCTGGCTCAACCCTATTTACAAATCTCCAAACGCAGACAATGGTTATGACATCAGCGATTACTATGACATCATGGATGAGTTTGGTACAATGGAAGATTTTGATAGATTATTGAATGAAGCCCACAAAAGAGGAATTAAAATTGTAATGGACCTTGTTGTAAACCATACATCTGACGAGCACAAATGGTTTTTGGAGTCAAGAAAATCAAAAGACAGTCCTTACAGAAACTTTTATTTCTGGCGACCGGGGAAAAACGGTAAACCTCCTAACAACTGGACATCCTTTTTTGGTGGCCCTGCGTGGGAGTATGACTCACAGACTGGAGAGTACTACCTACATCTTTTTGCAACAAAGCAACCAGACCTGAACTGGGACAATCCTCAGGTCCGTCAGGAAGTTTATAAAATGATGAAGTGGTGGCTTGACAAGGGTATAGACGGTTTTAGAATGGATGTGATAAATCTTATCTCCAAGGTGGAAGGACTACCAGACGATAGAGAAGGAGAAAAAAAAGGAGGACTTGTTGGTTTCAAATACTATGCAAATGGTCCGCGCGTTCATGAATACCTTCAGGAGATGAACAGAGAAGTCCTGAGCAAATACGACATCATGACAGTAGGTGAGACTCCATTTGTAACTCCTGAGATTGCAAAGCTGTATGTGGAGTATGACAGAAATGAGCTTAATATGCTCTTTCATTTTGAACATATGGACATGGACTGTGAAGGCAGCAAATGGAATGTAAAATGCTGGAAATTAACTGATTTGAAAAAAATAATGTACAAGTGGTATTTGGCATTGAAAGACAAGGGCTGGAATTCGCTTTACCTTAACAACCATGACCAGCCAAGGATGGTCTCACGTTTTGGCAATGATAAAGAATACAGGGTTGAGTCTGCTAAGCTTTTGGCGACTTTGCTTCACACATGGCAGGGAACTCCTTATATCTACCAAGGCGAAGAGATTGGCATGACAAACTGCAAGTTTAAAAGTATTGATGAGTTCAGAGACATTGAAACACTTAACTTTTACCGTGAAATGAAGGAAAAAGGCATATCAGATGATAGCATTTTAGAAATCCTGAACAAAAGAAGCAGAGACCATGCAAGAACTCCAATGCAATGGGACGACTCAGAAAACGCGGGGTTTACAACAGGAAAGCCGTGGATAAAGGTAAATCCAAATTACAAAGAAATAAATGTAAAGAAAGCTCTTGCTGACAAAGATTCTATCTTTTACTACTACAAAAAACTTATCCAGCTAAGAAAAACACATCCGGCAGTTGTATATGGTGATATTCAGATGCTTTATGAAAATGATGAAAAAATCTTTGCCTATACAAGAAGCTATGGAAATGAAAAACTTCTTGTTGTTATGAACTTTTCGGAAGAAGAAGTGGAATTTTGCGCACCAAAAGAAATATTCTTTAATAAGCCTGAGCTTTTAATCAGCAATTATGAGGTTGAAGATGATATTCAACAAAAAATTGTTTTAAAACCATGTGAATCGAGGGTATATAAAATATGAGAAAGTAAAAAGGGCTGTAAATAGATTGCAAAAACAGCCCTTTTGTTTTTAAAAAGTAATTTTCAAAATTCTTATTGACAAAATTAAAAGTTGTAATTATAATAAAATTGTAATTAGTTCAATACTAAAATAAGTTCACAGGGGGCGACCAAGATTAATGATCTAAAACTTTTAAAAGATCAGCTTGAGAAAAAAGGAATAAAACCATCTTTAATAAGGCTGAAAATCTATGAGTACTTGACAAAGCACAAAACCCACCCCACGGCAGAAGAAGTGTACAGTACTCTTTTAAAGGAAATTCCAACACTTTCTAAAACGTCGGTGTACAACACTTTAAGCCTTTTTGTTGAAAAAGGGCTTGCACAGATGATAACAATTGAAGAAAATATAGCAAGGTTTGATGCTGACACATCTGTTCACGGACATTTTCAGTGTAAGGTATGCGGAAAGATTTATGACTTTTTAGTTGAAAAAGATTCAATTGAGTCTTCCTTAGACCCAAGCTTTGATGTTGAGGAAATTTACGTCTACTATAAGGGTGTATGCCCTTATTGTAAAAATAAAAATCTATCTTAAGTTTATGGGAGGTTGATTTTAAGATGAAGGATTTGAAAGGAACACAGACAGAAAAGAACTTGTGGGCGGCGTTTGCTGGTGAATCTCAGGCAAGAAACAAATACACCTATTTTGCATCCCAGGCAAGAAAAGAAGGGTATGAGCAGATTGCAGCAATCTTTGAGGAGACAGCTGAGAATGAAAAAGAACATGCAAAGCTATTTTTCAAGTTCTTAAACGGAATTGGTAATACTCAAGAAAACTTAAAAGCTGCTGCAGAAGGCGAACATTACGAATGGTCTGAGATGTACAAAGAGTTTGCAAGGGTTGCAAGAGAAGAAGGATTTGAAGAGATAGCTATTGCTTTTGAGTTTGTCGCAAAGGTTGAGGAAAAACATGAAGAAAGATATAGAAAACTTCTTGAAAACGTTGAAAACGGCAAGGTATTTGTAAAAGACGATGTTGTTGTTTGGAAGTGCAGAAACTGTGGCTATGTTCATGTTGGCAAAGAAGCTCCAAAGGTATGTCCAACCTGCAAACATCCACAGTCGTTCTTTGAAATAAGAGCTGAGAATTATTAAAAATTAAAAAGGGCTGCCATTTGTTTTAAGAAGAGAGTGCATCTTTGGCAACATGTGGCAGCCTCTAAATTTTTAGAGCCAGATACTTCGCCATTTGCCAATAACACATTTTAAAATCTTGAGCACCTCATCTTCTTGTAAGAAAGATTTCAAATCATTTTTTTATTCTGTCGTATTAATCTGTTATTTAAAAAAATTATTGACAGCAAAAGATTTTTTGGATATACTTAGCATATATTAATTTCAAAGAATACTTGAGGAGGTAATTTTTTTGAAACTAAAAAGATCAGTAAAGTTGTTTTTTGTATTTGTTGTTATTTTGAGCTTTGTGATCTCCAGTGTTGCATATTCGCAAACAAATTCTGGGCTGCTAATTAAAGCAGGAAGTGCATATCTGCAGGCACAAAATGCAAAAACAGTCGATGAAGAGATAAGAATTGATCTTAGGTTTTCCCTTGGCAAGAATGCAAAGGAAGAAGATAAAATATTGGAAGAATTTTTGAAAAAAATGTATATAAAAACAAGAGTTGTATCAGATATTGTTAAACAAGAAGCTAATATGACTCTAAGTTTTTATTATAATAATAAACAAATTATAACGGGTTCTATTTATGCAAATAAAGAATTAGCTGTTTATAACTTTCCACAAATCTATTCGAAACCACTGTATGTAAAACTCAGTGATGCTTACAAAAATATGCCTGTCAAAATTGATGTTGAAAAATATACTAAGTTGTTTGATATAAAAGCTAATAAACAGCTACAGGATTTAGTAGCAAGTTATGCTCCAGTTTTGATGCCTCAACTCACAGCTGCTGCTAAGTTTTCTGACAAAAAGGTGGATGTTGTCTTTAGCAACGGGAAAAAACAAAGCTGTGATGAAATTATTTTTGAATTTAATAAAAATTCAAGTATAGAAATTTTAAAGACTATTTTAACAAAAGCAGCTAATGATGCTAAGACAAAAGAATTTATACTTCAACTTACAAAGCTAATACTTGAAGATTATAAAGCAAGCCTTCAGTCAAATATGCAAAGTCAAGAAGAACTAAATATCCCTGATTTAGATGTAAATGAAGTAATGGGGCTTATCAACCAAAATTATACTCAAACTATTAATGAAGCTGTTTACTCTATTGACGAGTTAAAGCCGCAGATACCACCTTTTACTCTTCAGTACAGAATGATGATAGATGATAAGAATAATTTAAAAGGTGAAAGGCTATATTTTTATCTAAAAGACTCTAATGATTTTAAAATAATGATTGATATAAAAGGTGTTATTAATTCTCTGAATGCAAATATTAAAGTTCAAAAAATTGATATATCAAACGGTGCTGATATGACAAAGTTGACCGAAAAAGACTTCGAAATCATGCAGAAAAACTTAGAAAATATACTCAAAAAATTAGGATTGCCAATGGTAGGAACAAAAATGTAGTGTAGTTTTTATAAATTCTTAAAAAACTAAAGGAGCTGCTAAAACTTTTTCAAAAAGCAGCTCCATTTTATTTTATTCTCCACCAAATCTTAAAGTTCGACATATTTTTCAATTTTTCGACAAGAAAAAATGTTATAATTTTTTTACAAGTACATACGTAATTAAAAGGAGGAGTTTTATGCCTGGTAAAAAAAGATCTGTTGTGGGACTGTTAATATTCTCAATCATTACATTAGGTATTTATTGGTTATACTGGATTTATGCAACTTCAAAGGAGACTCAGGAATATTCGGGAAAACAAACTCTAAGCCCAGGCCTCGAACTTTTACTTTGTATAATCACATGTGGTCTTTATTGGTTTTATTGGATTTACAAATATAGCAAAATTGCCGTTGAATGTCAGCAAAAAGCTGGTCTGCCTCCAGAAGATAATGCTGTTATAAACCTTATTCTTAGCATCCTTGGTCTTGGAATTATAAGCTCTATGATTCTCCAAGCAAGCCTGAATAAAGTGTGGGAATTTGAAAGCTCTAAAAATGACTCAGTTATTTCAACAACTGATACTTCAAAAAACAAGGAGTAAACAAATGTGTCTATTTCGAAGTATATGGGGAATTCCTTGCCCCGGCTGTGGTATGACAAGAGCTTTATTAGCTGTGTTAAAAGGAAATTTGTTGGCTGCATTTTACTACCACCCGTTGTGCGTGGTAGTAATTTTATATCCTGTAATATATATTATTTTCAAAGTTAGAAAATCCAAACAAATTTTTGATGTCTGGAAAAATAAAGCACTCAAAACAATCATTAGACTCTTTCTTTTTGTTTGGATAATCCGAATGATATTTTTCTTTCCTCATATTCCCCCTTTGGATTTCGAAAAAAACTCTCTAATTGGACGTTTATTGCAGCATTTATTTTATTAAAAGTATATCTTATTTCCACCTTAAATTATCTTGAGGCCCTGATTTTAATAGAAAGAAAATGTTTAATTGCTATGTACATCAAAACAACTCCAATTATTAAAGGCAAAATGAAGTCCTTTTGGGGAACCTTTTCATTTAAATAGACCGAATCAGAAAACAAAATTACAATAACAGCAAGAGAATTAACTGTAAAATGCATCACAATTGAACTCCAAATTGAACCTGTCCAATATAATGCAAGTGCTAAAAAAATTCCAATGAAAAATGCAAATATACCTTGATATAAATTTAAATGAATTAAACCAAACAGCAATGCTTGAACAACAATCGCTACAAAAATATTTAATCTGCTTTTTTGCATTACCCCAAAAATCAATCCTCTGAATATGAATTCTTCAAAAAATGGAGCTACTAATGCAATTGATATGCTCATTGAAATTATTCCGTTATTTTTCATTTTTTGATATTTATTGTAATAATCATTTCCGTCAGGAATTAAATTATCTATTCCTGTAAGTCCAGAAATTCCACCATACACAAATAAAAAAGATATTGCTAATAAGACCGAAAAAATAATATCCTTTATTGTTATTTTATGAAAACTACAGAGCTCTAAGATATTTACTTTTTTTCTTTTCAAAGAAATTAAAGCAAACACCATAAACAAAAAAGCACTCCCCATATAAAGCAGGGCAGTTGGTGGTGTAGATGTAAAAATTAATGCTACCACTGAAACTATCAACATACTTAGAAATAATAAGCCGATATACTTAAAAATCTCTTTCATAGCCTTTAACATGTTCAAATATTGCCCCCTTAAACTATAATCTTTTGTATGTTTGTTTAGCCACCGAATTATCTATGCTTTTGAAAAGACCTGACATTTCAAACATTAAAATCCACAAAATTGTATCAAGCACGATTAATCCCGCCAAAAAAATAGGTTTGGATTCTTTCGGCAACAAGCCGTGAACAAATCCTAACCCTATACCAATTGCCATATACATCAAATAAGTCAAACCTGAGCCTTTTTTCCCTGTTCCTCTTTCTTTGATATCGAGTGAAAATGGCATTTGGGCAGTTGCAAGTGGAAACATTAAAGTTGAGAAAAATATGAGAACAAAGAATATTATTAAATAGTCTATCAAAGAATTTCTCAAAAATATGAACATGCCAAACGATAGCAAAATAAATAATCTAACAACAATTGTGAAAACAAAAGCTAAATATGCACCTTTTTTTATATCAAATGGATTTTCAATGGGCATAGCATTGTAAATCCATGAAGCATTCTTGTTACTTGTAATTTGAATAGCTGGCAGGGTACTGATAACGCCTATTATGAAAGCATACATTGAATACAAGAAGAAAAATTGAATGTTAAAAGACTTTTGATGATCAGACTTATTGAAAATAAACTGAATAGCCGGTGCAATAACAACTACCAAAAATGTTGCAATAGTAGGGTAAATAATGCTTTTCAATGTCCTGTCTCTTTTAAGTTGTGCTTTTGCAAAGATATACGAAGCTCTCTGAATACCATTTCTCAAAAAAAGATTTGACAAAAATCCCACTTTGTAAATTTTTGGTTTTACCTCTGCTTCCCCACTGTTGAGTTTTACAAGATTCTTTTCCAAAATCTTGCCTGTGTAAAAAATTTGAAGCAGCAAAACTGCTAATGTAATGATAAGCGAAAATATACTCAACGCAACATATACTAAATTCTTGCCTTTACCAAACAAAACCTCAAACACAGCCGCAAACCACGAAGAAGGAAGTAGATATACCCAGAAATATTGAACTTTTCCAAAGTGTACGCTGCCGATTATCTGCACTATTCTTCCAGTAAGCTGATAAGCTGCAGTTGCTACAATCATAAAAACTATCTGAAAACTAACAATTATATCCTTTAGCTTTTCACCATCAAAATAAACCAAAATACCTGCATAAAGTAAGTGGCAGATGCAGTAAGAAAAGATTACCAGGAGAAAATAAATTAATACAAGCACAATGAAAAAAGCTACATTGTATTTGAATAAAACTAAAATCAAAGATGGAATAAAGGTTCGGATTGTCTTTGAAAAAATCATAACTACAATAAAATAATTTTTAGCAAATGAGTATGTTTTATCATCTACAGGTTTTGATAAAATGATGTTCTTTTCAGCTATGTCCAATATAAACCATGAAATGTCAGAAATAATTGTACTAACAAGGAGAAACATTAAAACAGCTATATTAAGTGAAAATTTAATAAATATTGGTGCATCAATAAGCAGAAACATAGCCGGGATGACACCTAAAATTAGTTCTATAAGAACTACAAAAACTCTTGTTACCCTATCAATTTGAGAGGCTCTTGAAAAACTCGGCAGAGTTCTTTTTGACATTAAGAATTTATACACAAGAATTGTCTTTGCAACATCAAAATTTATTCCCCATTTTCGAATCATGCCAGAGAACATCTCTAAAATCTTTATAGCCAAAAAATTATTATTACTCATCCCTTTCCCCCTTTATAATGCTTACAATTTCCTTTGCAATATCCTGATGATTTGTAAAGCCAGTCAACTGATTGAAAAGCTCTTCGAGATTTCTTTGTTTGAGCTTTTGCGCAAGTTCTTCAAATGGACCATCTGCAACAATTGTCCCTTGACTTAAAAGGATAATTCTATCGCTCACTCTCTCAACCACTTCCATAATATGTGAAGAATAAAATATGGTTTTACCTTCATTTTTGAGCTCTTTCATAAGTTCTTTGAAGACTGTTGCAGAATTAGCATCAAGACCTGTTAGTGGTTCATCAAAAAACAATAGGTCCGGATTGTGAATAAGGCTTGCGACAATAGCAAGCTTTTGTCTCATACCCTTAGAATATGTAGAAAGTCTGGAATTAATTGCTTCTTGCAGATCAAACATTTCAATGAGTCTCATAGCTCTTTTTGTTATCTGCCGCTCAGAAAGACCGTAAAGTTGGCCGACAAAATTCAGGTATTCAATTGCAGTAAGACTTTCATACAGTTCTATGATTTCCGGGACATACCCAATCCTTTTTTTATAAAGATACTTGTTTCTAATGTCCTCTCCAAAAATCTCTACCTTGCCTGTGTAATTTGGAATAATTCCTAAGAATATCTTTATAGTAGTACTTTTGCCCGCACCATTTGGTCCAATATAACCCACAATCTGGCCAGGTTCTACATCAAAGCTAATACCATTGAGGACATTACCCTGCCCATAGTCCATGTAGAGGTCTTTTACCGACAATATATATCTCAACCCTACCACCCTTTTTATATAAAAGCTTCAAAACAATCATTTTATAGCCTCATTTTGTCATAATTATACCATAAAATACTACTTTAGAAAACAAAAAAGACTGAGGCAAGTTTTTCTTAAGCTGCACCCCAGCCATTTGTTTTTAATCTTTTTTGAAATTGATTCATTTTAGCATCTCCATAAAATACATAAAAATCTTATCATTTAGCCCAAATATAGTCTCATGGCCAAAGTCAGGGTAGATGAGCATTTGTTTTTTGGATTGTATCTTGTTGTAAACTGCAAACTAGGTAGTTGGTAGGCAGATTGTGTTTATTAATCCTGTCACCATTAAAACCTCTGCTTTTATCCACTTTGCAAGGTGCTGAACATCTATGTAACCCAGTTTTGTAAAAATTTCTTCTTCTCTTTCGTGCAGAGGGTCTCTAAATCTGAAATATGTTTTTATTTCTTCATAAGCATCTTTTGCTAAATCCATCTCCCAAATTCTCTTATAGTCACAAAGGAAAGGATAAACAGATACAACTCTTGAGATAACAAATCACTTTTCTTTTGAGTATGTTATGTTTTATTAAGCTCATACTTAATATTATTTTACAATCTGGAAGAGAATTGGTGGCAACATATCTCTTTTCTTTATCGTAATAGCTTGTTGAATAATTAACTTTCTAATACATGTATACAAGCATATTTAATAGTGTATTTATTTTCTCCTTATTAATAGTAACCACAAATTCATTGCAATATATATAATTGATACTAATAAACCAAACACATAAGCCATCTGTGTTTTTTGCCCAAATGTATATTTGTTGCTTTGATTATAAAAACCATTTAAGAAAATATTTACTTGTTTTGCTTTTTCACCATTGTTTTCCCATAGAGGATTATAAGCTTCATTCAATATATTCAATTTGCTACCTTTTTGTATATTACTTGGTAAAATCACTACCGAGGAGAATTTGTTCATTTCGCTTATCTCTATAAATCTAATTTGTTTCAATTCAAACATACCATCTTCTTTACCATTACTACGTACAAAAAACACTATCTGCACAAAACCATCTTTTTTGGCTGAAAATATACTTTGTCCTTTATTGTTAAATATGTCTATATATTGACTATCATAAAGTACTTTATTCTTATCCATAAATAAAATCTTAGCACTAACTTCTGCCATTCCTTTTGTTTTAATATCAAAGTCTACATAGTATAATTCATTTTTCCTTGACTCTATTTGTTTTGTTCCATAAATTAGCCAGTATTTAATTCTATCAGAGTATATATCTGAATACTTGCTGCTAAAAATTTTATTTTCTTTCTTCTTAGTTGTCACAGCTTCTTGAAGAATATTTGAAATTAATATATAAAGAGTGTCATCCACTTTTAAATTAACCTTAACCTCTTCTGGATGTAAAACATGGATATCATTAGGTTCTGTTAAAGATTTTAATCCATTTTCAACCTTTATTTCCAAAATATATTGCCCCTTTTTCAGAAAACCAAGATCAATATAGTATAATTGTGAATTCCATTTTGGATTTCCTTCTTTTTCAATATTCAAAAAATACGAATAAGGCTTGTTAGAAACATAAAATCTTATACCATTAAAGTTATTGTTAATTAGTTTTAAAAACTTCAAATATCCAAATCTCATAACTTTATTGTCTTTATTTTTCAATGTTATTGCTACTTTATTTGTAATATTTCCTATAAAATATAATTTATAGTGATCATTTCTTAATATATCTATTTTCTTAGTATAAATCCCTTCAGTTATTATGTCTAACTGACTGTCAACAAAGTTTGGATGAAGATAATAATTTTCCAAATTTTTAATTTTATAACCTTTTTCTAATGTAAATTCATTGCTAAACAACACTATTGCTTGTTTACTCTTCAAATCCATGTTTTGAATTTCTTTATGTAACCAATCAGGTAAAACACAAAGAAGGTTCAAAAGTACAAACCCTTCTTCTGGTTTTATAATAATTGTGTCTCTGGTATATTTACCAACATACAACCATTTAAACTGGTTCTCATCACCTTTTAAATTTATTTTGGTATCATTGATTTTAACCTTTCCACCATTCTCATTCACTAAAGCTCTCACGTAAAGATGGTATTCCCCTTTAATATATGAAGGAACTTTTATTCTCAGTTCATTGGATGAAATGCTCGAAAAATATCTCAACTCAAAGTCATGAATCCAAAAATATACCGGAGTTTTTTGATCCTCAAGTAACCAAAGCTCCACCCTCATATACTTTGTTGCAGGTGGTACAACAGCATTAGCAGTTATAAGTGCTTTATTAAATTCAGCTACTTCTCCAGGAACACTACCATAAACCACTCCTAATTCATTCATGTTCTGATTGAAAAATTTGAGCTTAAAATGAACTTTTCCAGCATTTACACCGGAAACTACTGCTCGAAGACTTATAAACCCAGGTTTTATTGACATAAGTTTTGACCTTGCAATTTTCCAGAAAACATTACCAATAAATTTTTTTGGGGCAACTTCCGCTGCTAAGATGCTATTGCCCATTACATCTTTTGTAATCTCGAGTTTAAAATTTGTCTCCTCTTTGTCAATTTCAAAAAAATCTGTTTTCACAATATCATTGGAGTTGAGAATAACCTCCCCAACATTTTTATTTAACTTATATGGAGGAAGTTCCACTGTATAGGGTGTATACGTGAATATGAATCCCTTACCATAATCATAATCCCAGGGCAGACGATTTAAACTGTTTACTTTGTGAATCCAAAACCAGTCTGACTCTTTGCACATTGACTTAGCCCAGCCTACATACGGATTTCCTGTGTTTATTTTGTCAAACAGTGAAATTATATATTTCTCAGGGATAATCTGTTGAAAAATATCAAATCTACTATCGCCTACCACTAAGTTTACCTTTCTAAGGTCAAACTCTTCTCTTTTCCCCTGAGACCAGACTATGTTATATCCTTTTGTTCCTAATATATTTTCAAAATCAAAGAGCTGAATAAAATGGTTTAATCCTTTGGTATTGTAAATATCCAATTTTGTGTTATTTGGATTCTTCTCTACATCGTAAAGATAAATAAACCCTAATTTCTTTCTTAGCTTAACTCCTTTTTGTTTTTCCAGAACAAAAAGATTAAATTTTTGTCTTTCTTCTTGATTTTGGACATCTCTGTGATAAGCCACTTGATTGAAACCTGTAAGCTCTAATAATCTGCCTATTTTGTCAGTTCCACCTTTATCCAATAGATGCTGTAAATAAGAATAAAAATAGGAAACTGTTCCTACATTGTTTTCATGTTGAAATATTGTATTTTTGGAAGAAGCATATACATGAAAATCCCCAACCGCCTTCATTGAACCAGGCATTTCATTGTTCACATTCCATTTATAAGCAGATATGCCATTCAAAAGTACCATATTGTCCATAGTAGGTATCCACAATATTTTACCATCTTTTGTATAATACTTGCTTATTTCTTTATATTCTTTAGGAATTGGCACACCCTTGTAATAATTATCGATGTAGAAAATTTTAACTGGTCTTTGATAGTAATAGAAACAAAGCAACATGACTAAAACAAAAGCTACTGCAAATTTTCTGCCAAAGCCTGCATTTAACAGGAAAAATACTATTCTGTCTACTCCAAAACCCAGGATTATAGCTAAAAAACAAGCCAGTATACCTACAATTTTGTTAGGATCTCTAAAGAGATGACCTATTACCGGAATGTTTGTTACTACCTTAACATATACATCAGCTAAGGGGTCAACATTTGTTCCTAAAGAAAGTAAAATTACCAAACTTGTTACTATAGTGAAAAGTCTTACATAAAAATGCCACCCAAAGCGATAAAATATTATGTATGCAATTATGAGAAGGAAGACTCCTCCAGCAATCCAAAACATATTGTCTAAAAACATTTCTAAGTTAAAAAATGGAAGCCAGTAGGAAATTAAATATAGAACATTCTGTACAGAACTATTTCGTGAAAATAACTGAAGTGTATCAACTACATTCACATTTTGAGGTTCAATATTGACAAATAATAGCGCTATCGAATATGTCAAAAACCAATACAGATTTCCAACTATCATCAAAATAATCATTGTAAAGTATTTTCTTGTGTAAAACAAAAGTATAGCTTTAGAATACCTATTCAGTTTCCATATTCTTAGTATAATCCCTATAAATAGTATAGTAAGAAAAATGATGTAGAAGAAAAAATAGTGAATAGCTGCAGAACCAATCATGGAGTACAAAACTATTTTGAAGAAGTCTCTAAGATTTATTTTCTCATCTATAATAATATGCTCTTTTGTAACTCTTCTTCTTTGTTGATATTCTTCAATATCCTTTTGAAAGTTAAAAATCTTTATTTCGAATAACCTCAAAAATTCTTTTATTATAAGCGGAAATACACTGTACCCACTCAAAAGAAATATATGCTGAATTCTGAATATAACCCATGGATTTAATGCATAATACACACTCGGTATTATTAATCCAAAATAATGCACATAATCGGGAAAACCCTTGAGAGTTTTTATCAATAGATATTCACATAATAGGAACATACCTATGCCAGATATTAGCAAACAAAATAAAATTATCAACTTAAGCATTGCCTGGTTATAAAAAAATGACAACAGAAAATTTAATACATAAAAAGGTATTATAAAAAACAAACGAGATAAATTGAAGAAATTAGTTGAAGAAAAATGTCGATTGAATACCCCCCATATTCTTTCAATATACCTTTTGTCGTTAATTCCACTAAAGTCAAGATCACTGAAGATAATAAAGCCATTATTCAACCAAATATTCTTTGTATCTATCAGGATGATTGCTATTACAGCAAGCAATGAAATAGCCTTTGCTAACTTCCTTTGCCTTTGAAATACCTCTTCTTGTTTCATTTTATCCTTATCCCTCGTTCATTTGCTTTTAAAAAATGTCAGCTCAATTTCCTTTAGGATGTGTTTTTTTAGGTGCATAAGGCTGGATACTATTTGAATCTTTCCCATAGTTGTAGTCCATGTTCTCTATAATTATGGATTTAAACCAACTGCTTGATTTTACAACGGTATTCCACCCTAATAATATAAGACTTCCTATAATTATGGCAACTAAAATTGTTTTTGTCAAAAACTTCTTTCTTTTTATCTTATATAGAATATTCCTCTCTCTTCTTCTCATTTCTTCATCATTCCTTTTTTTAATAAAATTTTGGGATATACTCACCCAAAGAAAATTTAGTGTCAATACAAGGTACATCAATATAACTCCAATTGTTAAAACAGGATGTCTTATGTATTTTTTTAAATTTTCCTTATGGTAAAGATGGGGACGGAAGAAATAATACCTCTTTATTATATCCCATTTTGAACATTTGCCTGATTCAAGCATACAACAAAAGTAGCTATTTTTCTTCCTCAATAAATCTCGTAAGGTTACCTTCTTTTCATCATGATAGATAAAAATCTCCTCGGTCTTTATAATCTTTAAACCTTTTTTAATACCCAATATTGTTGGCTGAATCTCTTCAAATGCTTCCAACCCCTCAACAAACCCCGGAAAAGAAAATAACTTCCATAACCTGGCTGCTTCAATATTCCCGCTCTCTTTACAATAATTTACTTTATATAAGTTCCTCTCAAAGACTTTAACTTTTGTCCAAAAATTGTTATAACTACTAAAAGCCACTTCAGGGATAATGAAGGCATCAATGTCATAATTTTCCACCACTGTCTGCAACTTTTTGAGAAAGCCAGGTGGAAGGACCATATCGCTATCTAAAAATAAGAAATGTGTGCAATTTTCAGCCAAAATTTTTTTCAGACCCTCAATCCTTGCGTAGCTTCTTCCCCTGTGCTCAGTCCTTAGAATATCAAAATGAGGATATGCAAGAGGTGAATCTGAACCATCATCAACACATACAACGTAAACTGGAAAATTTAAATTGTCAAGTTGGTCATAGATAGAATCTAAACATCTTAAGATAATATCTCCATCATTATATGTTGTTATTAAAATTCCCAGCTTCATAATTGCTCCAACCCTTTATGTATTTTCTATTATGCTTTGTATAACCTGTAGAAACTCTTCACATTGTTTATTATAGTTTAGCTGTGAAGCAAATTCAAATGCACAAATTCTCATCCTTTCATATTCTTCCCTATCAATACTTAGAAACTTTTCCAACAAATAATCCTTCCCTATCCTCTTTGTCACAAAACCAGCTTTTCCGTAATTTGTTGCATCCAGGCAGCCAGGAACAGGGTATACTAAGGAAGGTGTCCCTAAGTTAGCAGCTTCGCTTATCACAAGCCCCCATCCTTCTCTAATAGACGGAAAAATGTGCATATAGGCTTTCTCTACTATTTCTTGTTTTCTCTCCTCAGTAACATATCCAGTGAAAACCACATCCGCTTTAATTTTCTTTGTATAATTCTTTAATCTTCTTTTATATCTCTCTTGCCCTTCTCCTATAATATATATTCTTCTATTAAGCTTCTTTGCTAAATAAATCGCATCCTCAAACCTTTTATACGGGACTAATCTTCCTATACTAACAAGATAGTCTTCTTTCTCTGCCGGTGGAAGTGAAATGTACTTGTGCCTTATTGAATTTTTTATAACCCATATAAATTCTTCTTTAAACCCAAACCTCTGCAGATCCCCTTTGGTTGACTGGCTAACTGTTACTGCCATTCCAGATGAAAGACGCCAAAGGAGTTTTTCGAGCAATTTGAACACCTTACCAATGCACATTGGAAAATAATATTCCCAAATCTCAAGTGCAAGCTGATGAACTATTAATAATCTCTTATTTTTCGCAACGTATAAAAAAGTGAAAAACTGATGCGTGTTTGTATGGTCAATTACTAAATCAATACTTTCCTTATTTTTTTTATAATAGAACATTGCTTTGAAAATTAGGCTAATTAAATTAGTTTTAAACCGAATAAACGTTATATTATCATACACTTCATAATCTTTCTGAGTACCATCATTTTGACATAGACACGTGATTTTGTAATGATTACTCAAACCTTTTAGCACATTAAATAAGTATCTTTCTGCACCACCAGCTTTTTTATGATATATATCCCTTTGTGTTAACACTAAAATAGTCTTCATTTCTTCCCCTCGCAATATTTAACTTGTTATTTTATATTTTTCTTTACACTTACTATAAGTTGAATATAAAAAAGTCATAAACACGTGAAAAATTATTAAAAATATTAAAATCAAAATTAATACCTCAAATTTTAATTCTCTCACCAATGAAACTTTATTTTTTAAACTTCCAATTAATATGAATAAACACAATGGTTCAATTATTAATTGTTTCTTTTTTATGTAATTTGAGTAATTTACAAATAATATTGTAGCCATTAAAAGGTAAAATAAAATTGGTAATATACTCAAATTAAATGAATATGGAATTTTGAAAAGATAGTAATTTATATATCCCCCCAATGAAATATAACCAATGAAAATTCCAGCCCATGCCACAGTTAGATAAATCCAATAGGGATATGTTTTTTTATTAATCAAAACAAGATTTCCAATCGATACTGTAACAACATAAGTAACTGTTCCCCACGGCCTTGTTAAAACAAGCGAGTTATAAAAGTTCATTCCCTTTAATGCTAATAGATCAATATTTTGAATTACGAAAATCATCATCACAAAAAATAAATAATAAGCTCTTTCTCTAATTTCATTAATGTTTATGTTTGCAAAGCTATTCTTGTTTTCTCCTTTCAAAATCCATTTTATCAAATATGAATACGCTGCCAATACCAGCAAATATCCACCGATATTTGATACAATCCATCTTGTCAAAAGTCCATTTAAAGGAAACAATATTAATATCCCAAACCTACTTGTGTGCAACAAAAAATTAATTAAAGCCCCTTTTATGTAATTTCTCTCAATCAACATAGTTCCTCTTAGAAAAATAACAAAACTGTCTATTAACAAAAGTATACTTATTGCCCATCCATAAGATGGATATAAGATATACAATATAATTCCCAAAATTAATGAAATTATGCTTATTACTTTAAAAGTTGTACAAAAACTGACATTATATTCTATTTTGAGAAACATAACAATGTTGGAAATATAAAAAACAGTACTCAAAAGCGAATTAGCAAATACTACCTCCTTCAAACTTTCCAAATTTGCAACCCCTAACCTATAGAGATAGGTAATGTACAAAAATGGAATGGCAGCAATGAATAAGTCAAGAACAATATATACAATTTCTTTTTTCCGCTCGTTCACTTTATCCCCACCTATAATGTTCAGATACTTGATGCTTTTACGCTTTTATTTTTATCATTTATCATAACTTTATCTGTACATTCTCTAAGTAATTTTGATCGCGTAAACAATACATACTTGCAAAACTTATAAGTAGTTTTTATTATTTCAGCGACAGAAACAGAAGATTTGATTTTTCTTTCTACAACTTTTACATTTATTTCTTCAATTTGATATCCTGCATTTAACATCAAATCTGTTAATAGCAAATCAAACAAAAATCCATTCTCATTAACTTTTTCACAGCATTTTCTTAGCACATCTGCTCTAAACAGTTTAAAACCCAATTGTGTGTCACTCACAGGTAATTGTAAAAACAACTGTCTCAAAACAAAAAATATCAGTGAAACAATACTTCTTACAAAACCTCTCTCCTTCCTGCATGTTTTTATAGCCAAGGCAGTTGCAAAAACTGCACCGACCTTTTCATTTTTCTTTAGTAGTTCTAACATAGGAAGAAAATATTTTTTTATATCCACAGGAAGATCTGCGTCACAAGTAAGTATGTATTGTCCTTTTGCAAAATATATACCTTTTTTTAAGCTATATCCCTTACCAAATTTTTTGGCATTCTCTAATACAATTGTTCTTTGGTTTTTTGATAAGTTTACTATTTCTAAGGTATTATCAGTACTTTTTTCAACTACTACAATTACTTCATATTCGGGTACAGACTCGTCGAAATATTCGTAAATTTCTTTAAGGGTTTGTTCAATATTTTGTGCTTCATTATAACAGGGAATTATGACACTTATTAGTTCATCTTTTAAAAATTTTTCTGTACTCATATTTTATCCCTCTTAACTAATTTTCTTTTCCTAATTTATTAATACCCATTTTGTAGATTGTCGAAATTTGTCATACTGATTTTAATTTTCTTTTGAATTTATAAAAAACAACTTTAATTTTAAAACTTCAAAATAAAACTTGCAATCATTTTCTTTTAAAGCAATAGATTATTTTAAAGATGTTAGAAATACTTACAGTAGAGGTGTAGAGTGTATTATCTAAAAAAAGAATATACAAAATAAAAGTTCCACTCTTACTGCAGAGAAGCTGGAATATGTTGGCAACTAATATCATACATGATTGTTGTTATAATCAATTTTCAATTCTCAATTCCTTCTAAAAAACGTTACATTTAACATTGCAATTTAGACTGCAAAAAAATTAAAACTTAAGTTTTATTCTATAGAGAATGCAAAAAAGAGCTGCACAAAAGAGAAACGTACAGCTCTTTTTAGTTCATTCTTTAAAACTCAAAATTTAAATTCATCATCCAAGGATGTAATCATCAGATTTTTCCGAACCATTTTGAATATTTGCAGAATGTACATTTAAAACATTATATGGTAGGTAATTTAATACAATAAGATAAGGAATTGCTACAAGGTAAAAAATAAATCCTGCCAAACTTAAAACAATAAAGAATATATTATATTGATAATTTTGGTTGAACATTGTATCAAAAATATACACCGGTATTTGG
The DNA here is from genome assembly GCF_000145215.1 of Caldicellulosiruptor obsidiansis OB47. Lineage (NCBI taxonomy): Bacteria > Bacillati > Bacillota > Caldicellulosiruptorales > Caldicellulosiruptoraceae > Caldicellulosiruptor > Caldicellulosiruptor obsidiansis. Next base: position 184,792 of record NC_014392.1, on the reverse strand, counting down.
AAAACTGCCGATATAAGTGAGTTATAAATTAGTACTGCTAAAACAAATATAACTTTGCCTTTTGTAAGCCTTGCGCTTTCTTTAATACTTGTCACAACTCCTGTATCTCTGTCTATCAAAATCATATTGGCAAACATCAATCTTAACAATATATAAATCCCCAGCAAAATGCCAATAACACCAACTATGAGCAATAATATACGTCCTACAAGGTTTTTCAAAGCTATGCCAAAAACAATACATAAAATACCTATTCCAAAGATAGCACCAAAAATGAGTGCCAGTAAAAATCCAAGCGCAATCATTTTCAAAGCTATCGAAAAATTTTTCTCTTTCATAGTATCAAAGAAAATTTTAAAAGCACTTTTGTTTGCATCTCTATCTCTTGTAATTTCAATAAAGGTTTTCATAAAAGGGTACTGGATAAAAACCAAAATTAAAAATATCCATATGATAAAAATTATTACCATCAAAATTAGGTATAAAACAAATTTGCTACTTAAAAAACGAAAAACTTCAACATCATTTAATAAAGAAATTGTTGACATATCAACGCCCATAATCAATGCAAGTAAAATACCAACTATAAGTAAAATTACAAATGATATGAGAAGAAAAATAAATGATAGAGCTATGATACCAAATACATAGCCATAATACTTTTTAGTAAACAAAAAGGAATCTTTCAAAAAATCTTTAAATAAACTCAAAATTCTCCTCCTTACTGTAAAATAACTTATATATTTAAAATACCACATTTTAATTATTTTGAAAAGAAAAAGCTAAGGCAATGTATATTTAAAAAAACAAACTTTTTTGAAACTCCAAATGCAACACAAGGTTCTAAAACTGAGCTATCTTTCCCATGAGGAATTGCAATGCCCATACCTATACCTGTCGAAAATTCTTCTTCACGTTTCATAACCGCTTTTTTAAACTTTTCTTTATCTGATATTTTTCCATCATTATAAAGAAGCTTGATGAGCTCTTCGATAACTGCTTTTTTGTTTTTGCCTGCAAATCAAAACTCATTCGTGATGGTGAAAACAAAGCTTTTACATCCATTTTTATTCTCCCAGCCTTTCTAATTTTGTTTTTTCCAAAAACTCTTCAATCTTATTTTTCTCAGGTGGCTTCACACCTTCTTTTGAAACTTTTGCTGCTGCACATGCTAAAGAAAGTTTAAAAATAGATATATCATCCATATTTTGTGAAAGCCCATAAGAAATAGCTGCAACCATTGAATCACCTGCACCTGTTGTGCTTTTTACTTTAGCCTCAGCTGCTTTTGCAAACAATGCCAAGTTTTCTGTGACAAAAACTGCACCCTTTGCTCCCATTGAAATCAAAACTTTTTTTATCCCATTTTCTATGAGCTTTCTTGCTGAATTTACAATAGAATTTAAATCATTTTCATCAACATCAAAAAGACACTTAAACTCATGGATATTGGGCTTTATAACATCTGGTTTTCCTATAATCCCCCTTTCAAGTGCTTTTCCGTCAGCATCAAATATAACCTTTGCACCTTTTTGTTTTAGCATTCTTATAAGCTCTACATACACATCTTCATCTGCACCTGGCGGGAGGCTTCCTGAGAGCACAAAGATGTCATCAGTTTTTGCTATCCTATCTATTTTTTCAAACAAAAGACTTATGTCTTTCTTCTTCACTTCAAAACCATTTTGATTGAGGTCGGTATAAACCTTTTGCGCTGTCTCAACAATCTTGATGTTTGTTCGTGTAAGTCCATCTACAAAAATGAAATCAAAATCAATTTGCATGTCTTTTAAATATTTCAAAAACCAATCCTTGTTGTCATTTCCTAAAAAACCAAGAGCGATTGACTGCCCACCCAGTGCTTTTATAACCTTTGAGACATTAATACCTTTACCACCAGCATCCATCAAACAATAATGGCTTCTATTTACTTGACCTTTTTTTAAAACATCGATGTATACTGTCATATCCATTGCTGGGTTTAGGGTAATCGTATAAATCAATTTTATCCCACCTCAAAATCTAAAATTTTACGTTATGACCTTCACACCCAGTTTTTCATATTCAGATTTTTTTTCTTCATCCATTTTATCAGTTATAATATAATCAAACCTTTGTACAGGACATATGAGTGAAAAAGTAACCTGACCAAATTTTGAACTGTCTGCAACCAAAAACACCTCTTTTGCATTTTCTATCATTGCTCTTTTTATAGCAGCTTCAACATGGCTTGGCGTTGTAACTCCAAATTCTATCGACACTCCGTTTGCTGCCACAAAAGCCTTGTCAACCCTAAATTGTCTGAGTATGCTTTGCGTTATGTCTCCAACAAGAGCTTTTGTTTTTGTTCTTATAACTCCTCCTGTTACAATCACTTCAACATTTTCATTGTTCGAAAGTTCGTATGCTATATTTACTGAGTTGGTTATTATAGTTATATTTTTTGCATTTATGTTTCGTGCAATGTATTGGGTTGTTGTTCCAGAATCAAGGATGATGGTGTCACCATCGTGAATAAAGCTTGCTGCAAGCTTCCCTATGTACTCCTTTTCTTTTGCAAACTTGTCTTCTTTCTCTGCAAATGAAGGCTCAAAAGAGGTTAGAAAATTGTTAACAGCCCCTCCATGAGTCCTCTTTATTACACCCAGAGTTTCAAGTTCAGCCAAATCTCTTCTTATAGTAGACTCTGATACACCAAACAACTTTGCAAGCTCTGAAACCTTAACGCTCTGCCCACTTTTTATCATCTGCGCTATTTTGCTTTTTCTTTCCTCTGCAAACATTTTATTCACCTTTCGTTTGTGCTCATTTTGATGAATGAATTTAATCATTTATGCTCATTTGCGATTAATTTCATTATAAAACATGAAAACTACCCTGTCAAGCACCTTTTACAAAAAATATATGCCTTCTTGTTTAAATTTGTTTGATTTGCACATACATGATAAGATGATATTGTGAAAAGTGAAGAAGAATATTGACTGCTAAAAGACAAAGGAGTATAGTGATATTTAAAAGATTGAGACTATGAGCATGAGGTGATTTAAAAGTGAAAGTTGTTGCATTCAATGGGAGCCCGCGAAAAGAAGGAAATACATATCATGCTATTAAAATAGTAGCAAATGAGTTAGAGAAAGAAGGAATAGAGGTTGAAATTGTTCATGTTGGTGATAAATTGATTCAGGGTTGTCTTGCCTGCGGTATGTGTGCAAAAAACAAAAACGAAAAATGCGTAATTGATGATGAGGTAAACGAGTGGATTGGGCTTATGAAAAACGCAGATGGAATAATCTTGGGTTCTCCTGTTCACTACTCTTCAATTTCAGCTACACTGAAAGCATTTTTGGACAGAGCCTTTTATGTCTCTGGTGCAAATGGAAATTTGTTGCGCCACAAAGTAGGTGCAGCTCTGGTTGCAGTAAGACGTTCTGGTGGAACACAAGCTTTTTTGCAGCTTATGCAATACCTAAACTATGCAGAGATGCTGATTGCATCATCAAACTACTGGAACATTATTCACGGCACTCTGCCAGGTGAAGTTTTGCAAGATGAAGAAGGTGTTCAGATTATGAGAGTGCTTGGCAAAAACATGGCATGGCTTTTGAAACTTATTGAAAATGGAAAAGGAAAAATAGTGGCACCTGAAAAAGAAGAAAAGGTAAGAACTAATTTCATAAGATAAAAAAATCAGGGCTGTGGCAAAAACCTCAGCCCTTTGTATTAATATTATTATTCGGATAATTTCAAAGCCTTGTTATCTTCCCACCATCAACCTTGACAATCTTATCATCTACTGAAATCCAAACGTCGATTGCAGATGGGTTGAAAACAAAGTCACCCTTTGCAGAAAATTTAAGATTACGAAAAGCATTTATGTAGTCAACAATTTCGATATTAGTTGCATACCAGATATCTGGATGGTTCCCAACCATTTTGCAAAACTCTTCAATTAAATCCCAGTTGTTGTCATTGTCAAACTCATAGCTGTGTCCCCAGACATAAAAAAGATACAGATATTGCTTCTTATAAAAGTTTAAAAACTGCTCTGCAAGTTTTAAAAGATTATGATTATGGTGACAGGTTGCCTTCCACTCATAAAAATCAACTGGAATTGAAAAATCATTACTATTTCCAACAATCCTTGCATATTCAATTCCACAGTAAGGAAGAAAGCTTTTTATATCAGGGGAATACGACCCATTTGGGTAAGCAAGTCCTCTCACTGGATAGCCCACAATGTCTTCTAATATCTTTCTGTCTTCTATTATTTGCTGTACTACTTGATCATGAGGACACCTTGCAATTGTTGGATGGTTAAATGTATGAGCTGCAACCTCATGTCCTTGATAGAGGTTTGCAATTTCCTCGGCTGCGATTCTATCATCTTTACCCAAAAGTCCTGCATTGATGTTAAAAGTTGCCTTAATACCATACTTATTGAATATTTCTACAAGTTTTCTGTCCTGTTTTTTCCCGTCATCATAGCTCATTGTCAGAGCTTTAAATCTACCGCCGGGAAAACAAAAATATATTTTTTCATTTTTATCTCCTTTCCATGCACAAAAATTTATAAAGTTTATATTTTAATTTTACTCCATTATATACGCATGGAAAGGTTAATTTTCTATTTTGAAATAAAAAATTTTTATATCAAGTGGATTTAAATTAACAATCAGATTCGGATAAGAGTAATGATAATCAACCTCTCCTTTCAAACTGAACAGACAATCAATATTTTCTGCTCGCTGGGCATTAAAAATACCTGATTTAAAAAGATTCAATTTAGCAGTTTTCTTTCTTAAATTGTCGGAATTTGCAACTATAACAAAATACTCATTTTCAGATTCTGAAATAAGTTTGTAGCCAAATGACAGTATCATTTTTCCATTATATGGTATTTTGAAAAAGTTCTCTTTTGATATAAACTGTGAAAACCTCTTTTTCAAATCTGCTGCAGTTTGAATTAAGTTTATCATCTCATCAGCACCCTGGTTTGTCCAGTGAAGAGCGTACTTATCAAAAAAGGCAAGTTTCCCATAAAGAGGGTCTGATTTTGGAAGTAAAAACCTGCCATCTGGTTGTGGGTCAAGTCCCAAGTTCATAGGTTGAAGTTCATAAACTTCCTGCCCGCACGTGACAAAAGGCACGCTGTTGGGTAAAAAGAAATTCAATACTGTGGCAAAACGAGAAAAATCCCTGCCTCCAAGCCTTGAAGCTGCACGCGGACTGTCTGGAATCTCACATGCTGCAAAAACAGGAACTTCAAGCTGAACAAGTATGTCTAAAATCTTCTTCATAGTCCCTTGATAGTATCGTGGTTCTCTTGCCCAAAGGTCACCAATAATCATGTCATAGCCTGACTTTTTAGCTTTTTTATGTGCATCCATTGAAAGTTCTTCTGCAATAAAACAAAATTGTGGATCTTCTTTTCTGGCATTTGAAATTATCATATCCTCCAGTTCTTTGGGAAGAGCATGCCCCATATCAATCCTTGCACCATCTATTCCAAAGTTTTTCTGATAGTGAACAATGATATTTGAAATCTTTTCCCAGAGTTCACTGTTTGGTTTTCTTCCTTTGAATATATTGCCTCTTATAATATCAAACAAAATATATGGTGGTTGATCGCTGTCGATATACTTTGCAGATTGAACAGGATGGTCAAGATAAAGTCTCAAATATGTTACATCTGTCCATGGAGGTTGCGGGTCGTTCAGACAGTCTGAAAAAGCCGGGGCAGTGGTAAGACCTATCTCTTTTTCTATCAGTTCAAAAAAGTCAAGGTTCTTGTCTTTTTCACACCTTTCTTTTATACTCTGCCACTTTTCAGGTGCGTATTTTTCAGGTGATTGAACAAACTTTCTTATGTGCTTTAGCACAGCCGGGTCTTTGTATATAAGCTCAATGTTTTCTTCATTTGCTTTTGTAAACTCTTTTATCAAAGTTAATTTTGGTGGTCCGTAATCTTCTAAATCATCTATTTTAATCCAATAAAACCAGTCCGGGTGTTCCAGAATAAAATCTGAATCTCTGGCAGATGTTCTTGGAATAATATCAATTATAAATCTTATTCCAAGAATATGGCATGCCTCAATCAAAGCCTTGAACTGTTCATCTATCGAAAGCTGGTCTGCCATAGGATCATAAAGAACAGGGTCAAGTTCAAAAAAGTTTTTGACTGCATACGGTGAACCCATCTCACCTTTTTTATACTTTGTGCTGTTTTTTGTAATTGGAAGGGTATAGATAGCATCAAAACCCATCTTTTTTATAAGCGGCAAAAGTGCAATTGTTTTTATAAACGTCCCTGTATCCTTCAGTCCAAAAGCATTTTCAAGTTCAAGTTTTCTATCACAGTCATGGTCCCATGCAGAAAATGTTCTTATTTGCATACCATATACGCTGCTCTTTTCAATCCAGTTACTATATGGTTTTTTAGATACGCTTCTGTCTTGAGATAATATCTTTGAAAGCGACTGAAGATAGTCAACTCCTTCCTTTTGATAAGGCAAAATTGCTTTTTCTACAGCCCTTGCAACAAACTTATAAGGGTTTACTGATATTGTGCCATCATTGTTTTCTTTTTTCTCAAGCCCATCATAGCCAAAACTGTCCCACAACTTTGGTATTCTGAAATCGTTTTTTCCATCCCACTCTTTTGCTTTATTATTCAGAATCTCAACAAGCTCTTTTAATGCTGACATCTTTCTTATTTCTCCCCTTTTTCAGTTTGCTTCTAATTAATTTATACCCATAGCTTATTTTGAGCAAACGTTTGCAATTTATATGAAATTATTTTAGCATACAAAATTTAAAATTTGTAGTGGCTTTTTCTGAAAAGCAAAGCGGCTCTGGCACATATTATAAAATCTTCCTTCCCAGAGCCGCACTTTTCATGGATCGGGTATTTAAAATCTTAAAGCTTAAGATACAGCATTTTGCTGTTGTGAATCCTGAGAAATCTCTTCAGTTTTCTCCTTCTTATCACTTTCCTTTGCAAGAAGTATTGAATTTAGTATCTCCTGCTTTATCTTTTTGACATTCTCATCCTCTGTCTCTTTTCCTTTGAACTCAACACCAAGTTCTTTTGTCAAAAGCAAAGTTAATAGCATTTCAAACGCATTGAAAGATGCAGAAGAAGCCTTCTCGCCCATTGCAACAACAGTTTCTGGAACAATATCTATGCCTGTCTTTTCTAAAGCCTGCGTAAATTTGCCCATGACATCCTGCAGAACTTGATATTGAGGTCCGCCGTATGCTTTTACCTGCTCTTCTATGGCAATTGCCCGTCCAATACCAATTCGTGCTTCTTTCTCTGCTTCTGCCTCTGCCAAAGCTTTTATCTTCTGAGCTTCTTGAATAGAACGCTGATACTCTGCTTTACCCTGGTTTGTCTGAATCTGAATGTTTATCTCAGACTCTGTAAGAAGTTTTTGTTGAGCAGCCCTTGCCTCAGCCTCTCTGAGCTCTCTTTCCTTTTCTGCCGCTTTTTGCTGGCGTGAGTATGTCTCTATCTGCTCAAGGGCAATTTGTCTGTCTCGAAGCTGTTCTAAAATTGCATCTATCTTGTTATCGTTTGGAGATGACATAGGTGTTCCAATCAAAACCTCTTCAAGCTCTAAATTATAATGCGCAAACCTTTCTTTCATCTCTTCTGATGCTATCTTTTGAATCTCATCTCTCTGCTGAATTAGCTCAATAAGCGTCTTCCTTTGCCCTATGTTTTTAAAGTATGCAGATACCATCGGATCAAGAGTCTGTTCAACCAGCATTTTCAAATCTCCAAACCTCTGCACAACAAGCGGAGCTTTTCTGTAATCTATGTGAAGAACAACTGCCAGCGGCAGCGATGGTTCAAATGCATCTTTGGTGATAAGACTTACCTCTTTAAGATTCTCATCATAGCGGTGAGTGCCTGTCTGGTTACTTATCCATTTTAGTATGATATTTGTTGTTGGCACTTTTACAATCTTTCCAGCATATGTGTTAAACGCATATTTGCCAGGCATCAGAGGATCTTTCCACACACCTCTAAATCCCCTTTCAACAAGCTCACCATGTTTGTAGTCCTCACCTGATGTATCCTGCCCTTTTGGTCCTACATACGATACAACAACTCCGACATATCCAACTTCAATGACCGTTTTGTCTATAAGCTCTACAGTTGCAAACAACCGGTTTATAAAATATGTTCCCTCAACAAGAACTTGAAGCTGCCTTCCACGGAACCCTCCTGCTTTCAAAAACTTTTCTGGGTCCTGGAAGTTATTATGGTATGTCTCAGGATTGGATGGGTCATCCCCAACAGTTGGTGCAACTATGTCTCCACTTGGAAGTGATGGTCCATCATGAACTGTTACAATACCAACCTTATCTTCTGTTATCACAATTGGTCTGAAAGCATTTCGCGACTTTAAAGTCTGGACCATCTTTTCTATCATCTCTTTTTCTTCTTTGTTACCCATTGGAAGATAGTAAATCTTATCTTCTGTGATAACTATAAACTGCGCAAGGTTAAATGCATATGTTCCTTCACGAAGGATCGCCCGCTGCGGACCTCTTTGCCCGCCATTTTCCAAAAAAGCCCTGACATCTTGGAAATTATTACATTCCGGAATCACTTTGCCAAGCGTCTGGGTAGGTTCAAGGGGTTTACCATCCCTTGCAAAAACATAACCAATTTGCCCTTGTGGAATTGTAACAAGTGGAACAATGTGGACTTTGTACATAAGCGGAGTCCTAAAATGAATACCACCTCTTAAAACCTCTGGCTGAAACCCTGCTTCACCCCTCAAGGCTATAATCTGCTCATTCAGCGAACCTTTGAAAGACCACCACTTTTCAACAATACCCACTTTGTCGTTTGGAATAACTCTGAGCCCTATAAGTTTTAATAAAAGATAAACCAAAATAAGTAAAATACCCAGCATGAATAACAATTCTATCATCTTATCCGTTTCACCCCTCTTTTTTACTTTTACTTTCTTTCATTTTTCGACAAAATTCGACTTTTTGTGTTATCTACAAATTTTGCTGTATTAATTACCATTTAATAATATCATATTGCCATTACTTTTACAATATTGCTATTAAAAGTGATACGCTTTTTATATTTAACAACGCTAATGCTTATTAAAATGTTATTTAAAAAATTAAAACACAAAAGAGTTAGACATTATAAGAGCAGGAAAGAAAGATGTAACACAGCTTTAGAGTTAACATCTGCTCCGCTTTTTTATATTCGTTCAAGAAGCATCTTTCCCACCATTTCTCTTAATTCGGGCAAATCATCTATGTATTCTACATAAATATCTCCATTTTCTTCATTTACAATAACAAAATTTTCTTCGAGGCCACAGTGAGCAAAAAAATTACGTTGTATTCTATCTCTATTTTTTCTATTAAGAAGGTTCCTAAAATTGCTCCTCAAGATATCTGCGGCTATTCTTCTGTCTGGAGGACTAAGTTTATCTAGTTCAACAGATAGAATATCAATGTTATTAGTAAGACCAAATTTATTATATATATTCTTCATTATATTCTTTATATCATCTTTTTTAACACCTTTTTGTTTTTTATATTTTAAAATGTTTGCATGATTTATCACATCAATTATCCCTAAATAAAATCCAAGAGTATTTATTATTTTAATCCATTTATTTTTGTCTAATTTCGGCGAATTTTTGTAGTTTTTTGCTATTTCAACATGCAAGTATTCAATTATTTCATCCAGTAACTTCTGAATTTCATCTGGTTCATCAATAATAGTATAAGTATCAAATAGATAAAGAGGTATATTGTTTTTTATAGCACTAAAAGTCATTAGAAATCTTTCTAAAACAGCTACCAGAAGTTCACAGGTCTGCTTATCAAATAACATCTTTTTCATGTCTTCAAAATTCTCACTTTTTATATCTTCAAACTCCCACCTTTTTATAGGAGACTCCAAAAAAACATTAAATCTCTGCTCTTCAATATACACCTGATAGATATTTTCACTTCCAGGTAAAATAGGGTCACAGATTGTGATGAAAAATTTTGGCCTTTTTCTTTTATCTACCCAGTGTCTTAAACTTGTAAATGTAGCAAAATGCCTAAACGCCTCAAGCATTGCGGAAATGTAAATATTGTGACCACTTGAAATATCAATGTAAATTTCTGAAATCGAATTATTCATTTTGAGGTATCTTTTTATCATGTCAAGAAAAATCTCAAGCACAATGTCTCCATAAGTGGTATCAAATTGAACTTTTTTAGCATCATCTCTTTTTTTACCATATGAATAGCTACCCAACGAATGAATAATTCTAAAGTCATCTTTCTCATTACAATAAGGAAAATAACTTTCAAAATAGTTATATGGATTATTAAAGTATTCATCCTCTCTTTCCCAAATCTCTTCAATCTTTTTTTTAGATATTTCATGTAGTTTAGAATTATCTCTAATCAAATTAGGATTAAAAGGTAAACTAACTGGGTAGAGAAGTATTACCTTTACTTCATCATTGTTCTTCTCTTTGAAATACTTTTTTAAAAAAAGAGAGCTCAGCTCGGCTTTTTCAGTATAATCTTCATTATCTTTACCAATTTTAAACTTTTGTTGCTCCATATTAGTATCCAAACGACCTAATTGATATATTAACTTCATTCTTAATCCTCCCTTTTATGTAAAATAATTTCTGTTGATTTATTTCACATATATGATATAATTATACAAAATCTTTCTTTGTCTGTCCAAACATGTTGAAATTTATCTAAAGCTTGAAAGGTGATCAAAATGAGCATATGGAAATTAAAACTGAAAGCCTTCTTGCATGACCCTCTCGATAAGCAATGGATACTTAGCTTTGATAATGATGATCCCAACACTAAAGCTCAGCTCAATATAGATAAATTTACTTGCCCAAAAAACAAAAATCACAAAGAAGCAATCCACGAAATAGTAGCAGAAAAATTTCTTAATTATATTCTTCCTGGAGAATGTATAGAGGAATTATTACCAATCATTAAAATTGCAGATAGAATTTCTTACCCGATGAATGAAGTATTAAGTGAAAAACTTAAAAGTAAAACAGAAAAAATTAGAGACCATAAAGATATTTGTTTTCGAAATATTTATATAGAAAAGCTTGAAGAAAATGTGATTTGTAAAGATTTTGAAAATAAGCATCAAGAACTTGAAGAATTTTTCAAATTATTGGGAAATATTTGTTCTGTGCTAACCTGTAATGATGATAAAGCAAAATTAGCCTTTTTACTTCTCTGGCTGTATGTTCCCGATTTATTCAAATGGGTAAATATCCACCCAGCAGATAGTAGAATACCTTCTCATTCAATTTACAACCATTTAGTTCAGACAAGTGCTATCACAACAGCCATTGTAGATGTTGATAAACTTTCCTCGGGAGATTTAGTAGGTAGTATCCCAACATTTTTAATTTTTACTATTGGTCCTGTTCAAAGCTTTATTGCAACAGCACGTAAAACTCAAGATTTATGGGCAGGAAGTTACATTCTTTCTTACCTTACATATAAGTGCTTAGAGCCTCTGATAGACCAACTTGGACCTGATATTGTAATTTATCCTAATTTGAGAGGGCAACCTTTAATAGAAAAAAGATGGCTTTATAAAACTTTTGAAGACGAAAATGATTGTCTTGAAAAGATTATCAAATTGCTGAAAGGAATATACTGTAAAGCGGAAAATGAAGATAACAGTAAATTGTTAATTGCAAATATTCCCAATCGATTTTTGGCAATTATTCCTTATAGCAAAAACACAATTGTTGAGGAATGCAAAAAAGCTCTAGAAAATGCACTTAAAAACTTTGCCAAGAAAATCGTAAATTTTATCAAAAAACAACTTTCAGAAGAAGAGGAAAATAAAAAATTTGTTAAAAATCAGCATTCAGATGAATTAGAAATCAATCCCTCTATTTGTGATGAAATTGAAACTCAACTTTTGTCATATTTTCAAGTTTATTATGCAATATTACCTTGGACTACTAATAAATGCAACCTGCAAAATTCTGGCAAAATTCCTGGTGGACTAACAAGCGAAAATGTATTTCATGACCATAAAATTTTATTTGAAGAAAGCGAAATTCGAAATTTAATAGAAGAAATAATTAGAATTGAGCAAGGGCTTGAAAATAAAGAAGATATTGATTTTTCTAAGGTTGGCATAGGCAGGGCATATCCTTTGTTGATCGATCTTTTAGAAAAACTTTTAGGTGCACGAAAAAGTGTTCGAGAAATTAAATTTATCCCCTATTATAATAGAGAAAAATGCCATTTGTGTGGCGAAAATGAAATAGTTTTTTTAGCTAAGGATGAAGAGAAAAATAAACTATATTGGCACAAACTAAGAGAAAAAAACCCTGGTCTTTTGAAACAAAATGAAAGGCTTTGTGGGGTATGTTTATTTAAAAGACTTTTTCCAAAACTGCTTGAGGAAGAATTTGGTTTTGAAATTTCATCATTCCCATCTACTTCAGAAATTGCTTGTATACCAGTCAAAGAAAAACTGTTAAAAACTAATCCAAAATTTATTGAAGAATTTATAGAGAAATATAACCAATTTAAAACGCAGATAGAATCAAGTGGCAAAAAATTTCCTTCATCTGAAACAGTACCTGCTTTGAAAAAATTTTTTGGTACTAAATACCAAGATTTCGCTTTTATTGATGGTCAGTGGCTTATGGAAGAAAGTTACACAAAAGATTATCTTAAAAATGAGTTAGGTATCGAAAATATTGATGAAAGCATTCTTGAAAATATGAGAAATTTTTTGAAAAGCGCAAACTTAAATTTTTCAAGATACTTTGCAATTTTGCAAATGGATGGCGACCATATGGGCAAATGGATTAGAGGATTTGGGAAAAGTGAGGGTGACAACATTGAATTTCCTACAATTGGCGAAACTATTCATCCTGATGTATATAATGAGTTGTTAAAAAATTCTAATGGTATTGAGGAACTTTTTAATAAAATACATCCTGCTACCCCTACATACCATCAAATATTAAGCAGTAGATTATGTTCTTTTGCCCTATATGACGTAAGAAAAATTGTTGAAGAAAAATATTTCGGAAAATTGATATATGCGGGTGGCGATGATGTTTTAGCATTGCTTCCTGTAAATACTGTTTTAAATTGTGCGTATGAACTTCAAGAGCGATACAAAAAAACAGTAATCTCCCGGGCTACAATGAGTGCAGGAATTGTTATAGCTTATCATAAATATCCTTTATCACTTGCTTTAAAAGCAGTAAGAAGTGCAGAAAAAAAAGCAAAAAATAAGCTTGGCAGAAATGCTTTTTGTGTTCAGCTTATAACCCACTCTGGCGAAATTAAAGAATGTGGTGGCAAATGGGAATTAGTGGAATTTATAAATAAGGTAAAAAATGAATTTCAAAATGGTTCAGTCCCTAAAGTTATTTGCAATCAAATTATTGAGGTTATAAATCGTTTATTAGATACTGAAAAGGAATATGTTTCAGAGGAAATAGTAGATATTTTAGAACTGGAAATAAAAAGGTTGTGGAAAAGAAAGAAGAAAAATGAAGATAAAAAATCTGTCTTAAAGATAGAAGATATAATTTATTGTTTTAGAAAATGTATAACTGAAAAAGAGGAGAATTGCAATAAATTCAAAACACAAAATATCTTAATGTTTGGTTATCTTTTTGCTTTAGCAAAATTTTTGACAGGTAAGAATGATCTTGATTTATAAAATTATACCTGAGGTGGTTTAAATAATGATGCTAAAATTTGAATTTGAACCTTTTGATGTTTTGTTTTTTGGAAGTGGAAAAGCTTTTAACAGGGGAGATGATGCAAGTTCCATCTTTCCCCCGTTTTCGCATACCTTTGCCGGAGCAATATCAAAAAAACTTGCAACTTTTCTCAATATAGAATCTTCAAAAGTAATAAAATATATATATGGTCCTTTTGTGAAAAGACTTACAGAAACATACAATGAAGAAACAAACTCATGTCAGAAAAAGGAAACTATATTTTTTTCTATACCTTCAAATATATACACTGCCAGAAAAGAAGATAATCCTAATTTTTTCTGTATATTAAAGCCGTTAGAAAATCGAGCATTGAAGTTATTTTTTTCTAAAAATACTAACAAGCCAGATAAAATCTCTACATTTTGTGTTTACACTAAAGATGAAACTGAAATTGAACCTTTTACTGGGTTTATTTCAATAGAATATTTAAAACATTGGTTAGAAGGTTCGTTAGAAAATAAACTTTCAAATACAAATATTGATATTGAAAACAAAAAAAATATTATTAAGCTTGATGAGATATGCCAAAACGATAACAGAATTGGTATAAAAATAAATCATAGAGATGGAACTGTTGAAAAAAAAAGTGGTGTTTACAGAGTATCTTTTAAAAAGCTCAAAATTGAGCCTGCAGAAAAGTTCTCATTTGTTGTATGGGTAGAATTTAATCTTGAAGATGAAAATCTCAAAAAAACTAATTTAGGATATGAGCAAATAAAAGCAATTTTTGAAAAATCACCACGTGTACTGAAAGTTGGTGGTGAGTCAAGAATAGTATCTTACAAGATTGAAGAAGTGTCTTTTTTTGATGAAATAAAAGATCTTCTTAAAGTTGAAAATACTTTTGTTGGATTTTTAAAGTTTGAGAATAATAATTTATTAATATTCCCAGAATTCCCAGGAAAAATTATAGAGATACAAAAAGATGAACAAATTCAAATTTTATTTCTTACCCATGGGGTATTTGATAACTTTTTGCCAGATTTGCTCGACAAATGCGGTTTTAGAACTATCACCATGACAATGAACAGTTGTCTTAATATAACACTATATTCATCAAAAAATACAAGATTTTTCTCAAAAGCAATTCCGGCTGGTACAGTAATTTGGGCTATTGCTGAAAAAGATATTGAAATTTCATCAGGAAATATTTCATCTTTGCCAATAAATAGTTTTATTGGTTCAAATCTTGTTCTTATTAGAAAGGAGAAAACCTAAAAATGAGGGAATACAACTTTCACTGTGAAATTGTTACTCCTCTTTATATGTGTGGGAGTGAAAAAGAAAAATTAGAGTTAAGAAGTCAGTCTTTTAATGGGCTTTTTAGGTATTGGTTTCGAATTGGAGGAGGAGATTTAGAAGATGAAAAAAGAATATTTGGTTTTGGAGGAAACAATGGCAGAAAAGGACTTGTGCAGATAATAGTAGAACAAACTTCTAATAAAGATTCTTATCAAAGGAGCGAGAAACTCAACTTTGAGTTAAAAAAAGGCTTTGATTATCTGAATTATTTTTTAAGAAAACGAGAAAATTTTTGTTTTCAATGTGGACAACAGTTTAAGCTAACCTTCCGTTTTTCACCTTTAGCAACAGAAGATGATATAAAGAAGTTTTTTTGCAGTGTATGGCTTGCTATGAATCTTGGTAACTTTGGTGCAAGAGCAAGAAGAGGTTTTGGGTCTGTAAAAGTTAATAAAATAGATGGTAGTGATGAAATATTTAAATTCCTTGAATTTATTCCTACAGCACCTTTAAAAGATTGGTTTAATAAAAATCTTAATTCGATAAAAAGTATTTTGTTTTCAAAAGAAAGAGAGTCTATTCCTTGTTTGTTTAACAATAGTGTAGAAATATATTATCTCAAAAAAGGCAATTTGGAAGATTCATATAAAAAATGGGTCAGTGAAATATACAAAAACAAGAAAAAAAATAAATATATGCCTCATTTAAAAGCATTAGATTTTGAGCTGGGTAACCCTTTAAAAGCATTGTCATTTATGGGTTGTTTACTCATGGAATTTAGAAATTATTATATGCCTGATTATAAAAATTTAATTTCTGCAATTAAAAATCCTTTGTCGGCAAAAAATAATGGAATAACAATTGAAAGATCTGTGTTTGGTTTGCCTTTGCCTTTTAGAATTGGGAATTATAATTATTCTGTAGATGCCTGTTACAAACAATCACAAAACTCTAAAAGTAGACGGGCATCACCTTTGTGGTTCAAAATATTATTATTAAATTCTCCCTCAAATTCTTCAAACAGTGTTGAATGTTTGTTTATAGTAATGAAGTCTGATTTTTTACCAAACAACATGGAAATACTTTTAAATATTCAAAATAATAAAAATAATGAAAATAATGAAATAAAATGTTCAACAAATAATTGGAATGCTATAGATAGTTTTATTAATACCTTAAAATATTGTGATCTAATTGATAAATTAGACTTTTAATAGAGAATAAAATTAAAGGAGTGGTAAAATGTTCAAAGATGTAATCTTGGCAACATATTATTGTGAAACTCCTCTACATATGGGTTCTGGACAAAGTATATCATACGTAGACCTGCCAATTCAAAGAGAAAAACACACAGACTTCCCTGTTATCTGGTCAAGCAGTATCAAAGGTGTTGCCCGAGATAAAGCTTTGAGAAGCGGATGGAGTAAAACAAAACTTTTATATATCTTTGGTTCTGAGGCAGAAGAATCTTCTGATAATTTAGTTGCATCATGTATAAGCTTTACTGATGCAAAAATACTTTTTTACCCTGTGCGTTCAGCAAACGGCATCTTTGCTTGGTTAACCTGTCCATTTGTTATAAAAAGATTTATCCAAGAAATGGAATATACTGGTATTTTATGCGATAATCCTGATATATTAAAAGCAATAAATGAGTGGATTACTTCTATAGAAACTCCTATATCTCAAAACAAAGTAGTGTTGATTGATGAAAATAGCTGTATAAAAAATTCTTCAGAAAAAGTAATGCTGGAAGAATTTGAATTCTCATCAGAAGTTGTAAGCAATGATAAAATTATTGGCTTTTTTAAAGAAATTCTCCCAACAAATACACTCACAGAAGAACTTGAAAAGAGATTAGCAATAGTTTCAGACAATATTTTTTCAGCTTTTGTTAAATATGCTGTTGAAATTAGAACTCGAATAAGAATAGACCAAATAACAGGTGTTGTTGACGATAAAGCACTATTTACTGAAGAACTTTTGCCTTCAGAGAGTATTTTTTACGGTTTTATTTTTTCAACCGACCCGTTTTTTGGTATTGGTAATGATTTATACAACAAATTGAAATTATCATCTGTCGATTGGGAAGAATTGGGTAGTTCTGTTTCCACCGAAAAGTTAAACATATTAAAAGAAGCAGCTGGAGAAAAATGTGAAGACAGGTATTTGTCTTCTCAAGATGTTATAAATCAACTTAAAAAACTACTTGACAATGGACTTCTTCAACTTGGTGCAGATTCAACTCTTGGAAGAGGTTTTGTAAAGGTAAAAGCTACTTCAAAACTCCAAGGATAATCAGGAGGTAGATAGCTAAATGAATATAAAAAGCATAGAACAAGAAATGGCTCAGTTTTGTTTCAATGAAATTTCAAGCTATAAAATCAAATTAGATAAAAGTGATGAACTTTTAAAGTTTAAATCTGATATAAGAAGACTTCCTGCTATGATAACCAATAATGGTCTTCTGGCAACCTTAGTATTTTTTAAAAAATCTAATGAAAATGTTTATAATATCATAAATGGCTGGTTTTCAAACAAGCTACAAAATATTGATTTAATTGAATATTTAACTAAAGAAAATTATGAAGATCTTCTTTTTAAAACCTCCGAAGTTCTTAAACTTGCTAATTGGTTAAAAAGAATTGTTGAGGTGGAAATAAAAGATGTCAAAACAACAGAAGAGTAAAAATTTGAAAAGTGATCAACAAGCAAATCGGCAGTTAAATTCAGCTATAGCAGAGTGGGATAACTTTTCACTTGCTTTTTTAAAAGGTGTTTCTTTTGAAATACGCAAAAATAAAAATTTTGATCTTATAAATCAAAAAAGCAAAAAAGTATACTTACAATCAATTTCTATTAGCAAAGCAAAAGAAAAATTACCTCTTATTCAAAATCAAATAAATTACAAATTGAAAAGTATTGAAGAATACTTGCTTGCTAATCACTTTTTAAAGGTTATTGATATTAATATGAAAAATATATCAAGACTCGTTGTTGGTTTAGGTTCTGAACATGTATTCGAAACATCCTTAACTCTTGATTATATTTGGGGAATTCCTTATATACCATCTTCTGCTGTTAAAGGTGGATGTAAGGCTGCTGCATTCTGGGAAATAGTTTCGTTAATATTAAATAACTATGATAAAAAAGAATCTCAAAAAGAAATTTCTCAAGACGAAATTAATGAAGTAGCAAAATATGTTTTCCAAAACTTATATAATGAAGACATTTATTTTGAAAACTATAAACTATTAGATCTTAGCGATATTAATAAAAGAATTTTACTATATAAACTTATATTTGGGACAAAGAATTTTGAAGGGTTATTTACATTTTTAGATGCATATCCTCAAAATCTATCGGAATTAACCTCTATATTTGAATTAGATATAATAAATTCCCATTACCCTGATTATTACAGCAATCCTATAAACAATCCAGCTGGGGACTGGTACAACCCACAACCTGTTAACTTCTTAGCAGTCAAACCAGGAATTGAATTTAAATTCATTGTGTTTTATGACAAACACCGGGCCGAGAAGTTAGTAGAATTTTTTGAAACAAAAAGCACATGTGAAACAAAAAGCATATGTTTTGAGCTAATCCAATTACTAGAAAAAGATAATTTTAAAATCTTTAAAAACATAATAAAAACCGCTTTAAACTTTTATGGCATAGGTGCAAAAACACGATTAGGTTATGGTTTATTTGAAGAAGTTCGTAGAGATAACTAAAAAAAAGAAGAATTTGAAGGATACTATGCTATTTTTGTAAGAATGTACAAAAATTGCCGAAGAAGATAATAAACATTATAAAGGACTTTGGAATATTAAAATACAGACTACATAGGTGAAACAAATAAGTGATTTTCCACTATGACTTTTTGCTAAAACTAAATAGCCTGCAATCCTTTCTTCCTAAAGAATTGCAGGCTATTTTTATTTCAATCATCTGCAAAAGTCAGTAATATTTTTAATTACAATCACATTAACCTACTTAATTGTTGCAAAAAAATTTTTGAATTATATAGTAGCTCTTTTTAAGTCGCCAGGAAAAATTGACATCCTCCCATTTACTTAGCGGAAAACTTATAAGCTTTTCATTTTGTTTTAGTAACACATCTTCAGTTTTTCCATTTTGAAGTAGTATAAAATAGAATACAAAACTATCTGTTTTTGATGTTTTTAGCATATCCCTTCCTGGCTGATAAATTGTTCTGCTATCATCCAAAACAGTCCTGCTTGAAGGATCAGAGACGTTCAAAAGTCCCCATGGTATACGAACAAAAACAGTGTTTTTATCTATATACCATGTACTTTTAGAATCGTCGAATTTACCTTTTGGAAGTATACTAAAGTTATGATATATTGCAGGTATTCTTTTACCATCCTGTGTAACTCTTTCTTTGTTTATTTCAAAAATGATATCTTCAAATTTCCCTGAATAAGATTTTACTGATGAATACCTTGATTTCGCCCAATTGTAATTTGGTATTACCTGAAGTTTTGTTTCATTTGAGGATATCTTCAATAAAAATTCTATACCCGTTGGAAGATTTATTTTTTTATCACTCTGGACAACAACAAACTCTCCTCTTTGCCTGTCATATGTGTCAATACCAACCAAAAGACTTGTACGGCTCGAAAATTCATTACTTAAATTAATTCTTAAGTACAAATACTCTGGATTGGATGATATCTCTATATTTTTTACCCTTTTGCTGTCTGAAACTTTCACTTTTTCATCCGGAGGCAGAGATTCATTTGCTAAAATCCCATAATTTTGTTCCGGGTCAAGCTTGTTGTGCCACAGAACATGTCTGTCGTATGGAATCATAAAAGGTTCTGTTATCCATGTCCTTTTTGCCCACTCATCCATCCACTCGAAAATTATACCACCCATATAACCTTCTTTTTTGATTACTTTCATCATCCTTACAATTCCTTCCCCCTGTGTCTTTTCGTCAATTCCTCCGTGATGGTATCCGTCTGGATTTTTATGAGCTACCCCAACAGAGGTTGAAAGCCCAAACTCTGCTACAAGTATAGGAAACTTTTTATGAGCTGTTCTAAGTTCCCTTAAATATCCACCATACAAAAATTGCCCTTTTTCATCTCTATATGACTTGTACTTTTCTTCATTATTCATAAAATCAGGGTAGTTAGGATATATGTGATATGCTATAAACAACCCCGCTTTATTTTTCTCACCAATGTCAAAATCGTCAATTTGAATCTGTGCTTTGTCGTTGTATTCTAAATCCTTCCTACCTTGAGCGTTGAACTCAGACGGATGGTTAATCGGGTCAAGAGTCGGCCAAGAAACTATACCAACAGGGTGTTGCATTGAATACTTTCTGGTTTCATACTCAAATGCATAATCGCAACACATACCAAGCCAAACTTCCGATGGACTCCCCTTAACCTTTACATATCTGCCACTATATTCGTTAATATTATTTTTTCTGTCGGTTTCAATAACCTCATCAGGTTCAAGTTCTCTTCCAAGAAGTATTGCAATTGTATACATTGAAACATCAAAATTATATTTACCATATGCCCTACCTGTTCTTTTTGGAATATCAGCATTGCCATGCAGTGCATCAATAACATGTTCTATCTCTTTTTTAAATTCTTCAGTATATGATTTGTTGAAATAATTTTTATCAGGCACATTTTCGTCAGGCCATATTTCTTGCAGAAGATACACCTTTTTGGAACTTTTGAGATTAAAAACTTTCAAAGCTTGATAAAACTCCGGTGGTGCAAGTGTGTAAAGCCTTACTGTGTTTGCATTCATATCTGTTATCATCTTGAACCACTGGTAATATATATTCGGGTCATCTGGCATCTGTGTAAAATACTTACCAGGAAGTGCCAAACCCAAATTTACTCCTTTTATAAAGAATTTCTCCCATTTGTTTTCATCGTATATAACTAATTCCTTGTTCTTTATACTTGACTTTAAAGTAAGACCATCTTCATTAGCAAGTTTTTCTACCAAATCTTTCTGAATATTTTCTTTCTTGCTTGCCTCAGCTATAATTTTTTTCATTACAGGTACATATACCTTCCAGTAAAATGCGTCCTGAAAACCACTCTTTTCAAACGTAAATATTTGATGAAGTTTGTCTGCTATGTTGTAAAAATATACACCATTTTTTATTTTAAAATCAGCAAAATCTCCTGCAAAATAATATGAAGTATACTCGTTTGATCCATTTTTCAAAATTGCAGGAAATATCATGGGTATATTTAAATTCTTCAGTCGCTGCTTGCCTTGCTGTGTGAGATTCAACTTAAAGTCTGCAATCTTCTGAGCACCATTTGGTTTTACAATCTCAAACCAGTAATAAAAGGCAACATTGTTGCTTGCATTGTAATAATCTCTGTAATTCTTATAAAACTCTATTGTAATAGGTCTTTTTGAAAAATCCTTCCCTTTTTCTAAAACCACAATATCTCCTGACTCAGACAAAATAATAATGCCTGGTCCCTTGAAATTCCATTTTGTTTTGTATCTATTCTCAAAAAGTTCAACAATAAAATCTGGTACTTCAATCCCCTTGCTCAAATCCAAGTAATATCTTCCATACCAACCAGTCTACTCTACCCCAAAAATATCCTGAAGTCTTTCAGACACAGCCTTTTCAGTAGGATACTGGAATATATTAAATTCCCCTACCAGGATATTATTTTTAAGACTTGCATTGATATATAAAAGGTCGTTTTTAGTTATTCCACCATATATAAGTTCAGATTTTGTGTCAAGTTTTGAATTTTTATTTAAATCGTCTTTGTACACACCATAGGCATCTGTAAGATAAATTATATCTGGATAATATTTTTGCTGTATATCCTTAAAACCAATATCTCTTATTCTGTAATTTTTTGAATCGGGATGAAATCCGAAATAGTCTTTTTTTAGATTATATGGATTTTGATTTTTATCTTTTATTTTTTCAAAATTGAAAATCCAGAATAGCCCACCGTGTTCTCTAAAATCATTCTGGGGTACTGTTTTATCAACAATCCACATATTTAGCAAAATTGCAGGTTTTAAAAACCATACAATTACAGGAACAACAAGCAAAACTGCAATTATAATGAAAGCTGCAGTTACAACAACTCTCGACTTTATTCTTATTCTTCTCATCACCTTTAACCTCTCTAACAAAAAATTTTTGGGATATGATATATTTACCCAACTTAATACTTCTTCTAAATACTATCTTTAATTTCATCCATTGTAATGATAGCCCTGCACCAATATTTTTCATCGATAGTAATCTGAAGTAAACTACCAACCTGTTATTGTCAATACCTTTTCCCCACTTTTGATAATATTTTTTCCCCACCTGTTTTCAAAAAAATTTAATTATCATTATCTAACTGATTTGACTCATTCTTGGAATCATCTGTTAAAGCTTTTATAGCACCCTCTCTTTGCTTCATCCTATAACTTTCACCTTTGATAACTACAAAATGACAGTGATGTACAAATCTATCTAAAATCGCTGTCGCTAAAACTGGATCATAAAATATCCTCGGCCACTCTTCAAATACCTTGTTTGTAGTTATTATTTATCGATCCTCTCTCATACCTCTTCGATATTATCTCATAAAAATCATCTACACTGCTTTGATTAAATTTCCGCAAACCCAGTTCGTCTATTATCAAAAGGTCCACATTAACATAGTTTTTTAACTTTTGTTGATACGAATTATCAGCCCTTGAAATATACATCTCTTCTAACATCTCGTTTGCTGTGGTAAACAAAACTCTATATCCAAGTGCTACAGCTTTAAGTCCTATTGCTATTGCAAGATGTGTTTTCCCTGTCCCTGGCGGTCCTATGAAAGCCACATTCTCTTTCTTGTGGACAAATTCACAGGTCGCCAAATTGTATATAAACCTCTTATTTATCGAAGGCTGATAACTGAAATTGTATTCCTCTAATGTCTTGTGCCATGGAAACCTCGCTTTGCTTATCCTCTTTTGATTACTGTTTATTCTCCTGTTACTCACTTCATCATTTATCAATATCTCAAAAAACTCTTGATACGAAAAATTATTCTTGATAGCTTCCTCTACTCTTAAATCAAAACTTTTTATTATCCCAGATAATTTCGGGAGTTAAAATAAAATTGTGTCCACTGTATAATTAGTATTGAAATAATCATCAAAGGGGGCTACTTAAGAATGAATAAAAACGAAATTATTGAGACTGCTAAAAACATGGCAAAAGAAGCAAGTATTAAATATGTATTGCTTCCTGTGATGATCCTAACCGCCCAGCTCTAAAACAACTAAAAGTAAAACTTGCTCGATTGCTTTATGTTATCGGAAAGAGCAGTATACCTTGCTAAAAATGACAATGACAAAGGCAATGGTTTTTATTGAAACAAAACTTGCAACACCTGCCTCAAGTCTTGAAATCTCTGTCCCTCGCACACGCTACTTCCAATTTCCGACCTTCTATCCTCTTCTTCCCGCTACAAAAGAGTTGATAGTTTTCCTACTTACCTGCTTATGTCGCAAGTATGCCAATGGTTATTCTTGAGCGTTCCCTTGTTCAAACTTTGAAAGCTTTGAATCTTCCATATTCCGAAAATGAAATACTAAAAATCAAAGAAGACCTTAAAAATGAGCTTGAGTTTCCCAAACAAAGAGAACTTACCTGCAAGTGCTTTTGCTCTTATCATCGATAGTTATTCAAAAGTAAAGTTAAGGATCATTCTAAGGTTAAACAAGCTACTTGTTATGTTGTCCTCGGCATCGACTTAGAAGGTAAAAAAGATATTTTTGGTATTCTGCCCTTTCTTCGGCAAAGAAAATAAGGCTTACCTGGATGAAAGTTTTTGACGATTTAATTACAACAGGTCTTAAAGAAGTTTTAATTGTCATAAGCGATGACTTTCCTGGTATTATAGATGCTGTCAAACTTGCTTACCCTCTTGCTGACCTTTAGCTTGCTTTTGTCCACCTCCAACAAAATAGCAGAAAACATATGACAAAAGATAAAGCTTTCCGCTTTTAACAAGAGTTAAGAACAAACTTAGAATTTCTTCCTCCGATTTTTTGATTGAGCTGTACTGAAATTTAAAGAACTTTGAGATGGATACCTTCCAAAATATCCTCGATTTTATTGCTGCAATATCAGAAAAAGCAGAGTTTTATTCTGTCCATATGAAATACCCTGAGGAATTAAGAAATCTCTTTCTACAAACACCGCTTTATGTGTAAATAGCATGATTGAGAAGGCAAGAAGTAAATTCAGGTGGATACTTTAAGCTGCCTGTGTCTTAGAAATTAATATTTACTTACAGCGAGAGAACTTACGCCGTACAAAATGGAAAAATGGAGTTCCCAGTATTAGAAAATGCATTAACAACATAACCCAACTTTACAATTTACGTTATAAATTGGAGACACAAAATTCTTGACAAGTCTCTCATAGTTCAGATAAAACTCATCCGGAATAACAGCATCAATCATTAAAATCTTGTGTTTACATCCCTCATAGTTCAGATAAAACCGTCAGCACAGGCGTTGTTACAGCAACTTAAAGTTGAGTTTACATCCCTCATAGTTCAGATAAAACATAAGAGAGTTCAAGAACTTCAGCAAGCTTTGAAGAAGTTTACATCCCTCATAGTTCAGATAAAACTGTTCAAAGGCTTGATATTAAAATCTTTCTTGTTTTCAGTTTACATCCCTCTCTCAATGTATCTTTGATTTTCTCAAAATATCTCTCGATTTCTTTAAATTTCGCTATCGAAACAAATAATATCATTCTTGATATTGCTATTATTGCTTTATTCTACCATGCGAAGATTAAACTCAACCTACTTTTTGTATTAATTTAGATATTTTACCATATTACGGCGGGTTTTTACCCACAATAACCATGGCGTTTACCCTCTCATGTCTCTCAGGGTCTTTGCTTATTTGCCCTCAATTCCTTCGTCCCATCTACCATGGCGTGGAAGTCGGTTATGCTCGTATGCAGGGTCTTCGCCCTTATGGGGGATGTACTCCGACCACCCGCTCTCATTTTTCAATCTACCTATAAAAAATCATTTAATTCCTTTTTCCTTCACTTCTTACCCTCAACACATTCTCTATGATTTGAACTCCTACCAAAAGGGGCGCTTTGCTTCTTGACATGACTTTATTCCATTCGCAAAGCTAAGAAACTTTTACCCCTTCAGATGTGAATCACTCAAACTATTGCTCCTACTTTAAACTAAGATTTCTCAAGTTATCTTTTTATTCTTTTACGCTGTTCTTGCTAATGTCTCTCTCTTTATATCGCTCAACATCTTATTACCATCATACCTTATCCCTTTTTTCAAAATCGCATAAAATATCCTTATCAACTTACAGCAAAGCGCTATCAGTGATTGCTTCTTCTTCAATGGATTGTTCTGCCGCGTTGTGTAATACATGTGCAGCTGTTTAAATTCTTCATTCTTTGCTACTATTGTAATCATGGCCCTGAACAAACTACTTCGAAGCCGCCCTCGCCCTCTTTTGCTTATACATGTCTGCCCCTTGTACTTGCCAGAACTATTCTCAATTATATTAAGACCAGCTAATTTCTGGATCTGTCTCGCATCCTCATACCTCCTTATATCTCCAACCTCAGAAATAAACCCAACTGCTGTTTTTACACCAACACCTTTTATTTCAAGCAGCCTATCACCATTCGGCACATCTTTCAAAAGCTCTGCCATCTCACCTTCTATCTCTTCTACCTGCTTCTTTAAAAGCTCATATTCTTCAAGCAAATATTTTATCTCTTGTCTTGCCAGCTTTCTACCTTCTTTTTACCTATACTCCTTTTAGCAGTCTCTACTAAATCCATCGCCCTCCTGCGACTAATCGCACGTTTATCTACTTTGTCACGCCAGTACTCTATAATCCCTTCTACTTCCTTTTCTATTACATCACTTGGCAATGGCATCTCTTTTAGGGTCAATAGCGCTACCTTGCCTTCCCAATCAGAAAATACCTCTAAAAACTCTGGAAAATAGATATCCAGCCAGTTGATTATTTGATTTTTTAAAACGTTCAGCTGTTTTTGTAGCCTTTCATATATGTTCATCGCTACTCTCATCTCAGCATATATACCCTCGGGTATATTTGGTTCTGTGTATCTTCCATCCTTCACAAGCATCGCTATCGTCTTCGGATCCTTTATATCGCTCTTTGTTGGTGTATTATCATCGAGTTCTTTGCTCCTTTTTACGTGAAAAGGATTCACTAAAACCACTTTTATGCCATTCTCTCTTAAGTACTGCTCAAAGCACAGCCAGTAATGCCCTGTAGGTTCTATCCCAACTATCATGTTGTCTTTGCCATTGGCTTTCATTATCTTATTTGCCCAATCCAAAAATTTTTCCATACCTTCTTTTCTATTCTCAAACTCTATTCTCTTGCCAAGCTCCACTCCTCTAAAATCAAATGCTCTTCCAACATGCCTTTCCTTCGCTATGTCTACTCCTACAACTAAAGTTTTTTCTGTTACTTGTAATATCTTTTCATTTTGTGTATACTTCAAAGAGGGTACCTCCTTTGTTGTGTTTTGTCGTAAGTTGTACAACTTACATTCTGTATTTTACCAGGAGGTACCTTATCTTTTCAAATCTCATTTTTCGTCATTTTCACTCATTTTCGTTCATTACAGGAATGCTCATAGTTCAGATAAAACTGTTGCATATCTGTACTATGAAAAATACATCTATAAAGTTTACATCCCTCATAGTTCAGATAAAACTAAAAATGAAAGACTTTTCTCCAAGACGGGCATATTTGTTTACATCCCTCATAGTTCAGATAAAACTTTATTACTCCAGCGTCTATACCCTGAAAAGGTGAATCGTTTACATCCCTCATAGTTCAGATAAAACCAGTTTGACAGAATGATTGACAGACAGATACGTTCTTGTTTACATCCCTCATAGTTCAGATAAAACTTTAAAAACAATATATTTAACCCAGATAATTGGAATTCGTTTACATCCCTCATAGTTCAGATAAAACTTTATAGTGTCAGAGAAGCAAACAACGATGTGCTTGAGTTTACATCCCTCATAGTTCAGATAAAACTGTTTATTGCTTGTTGCAAAATTTGAATTTGTGTCATGTTTACATCCCTCATAGTTCAGATAAAACGTTTGTAATTAAGTATAATCCACAAATGAAAAGAAAAGTTTACATCCCTCATAGTTCAGATAAAACCTATTTCGAGCAAGTCGTTCCAAATGCAAAACCCTGGCTTACATCCCTCATAGTTCAGATAAAACACAAAGAAGCTTCCTTGCATAAACCATAACAGACGCGTTTACATCCCTCATAGTTCAGATAAAACTTTATGAATAATTTAATGAAATTATTTCCTGTAGAGAGTTTACATCCCTCATAGTTCAGATAAAACTGGTGTTACCCCTTCGTTAGATTATCCTTATTCTCAAGTTTACATCCCTCATAGTTCAGATAAAACTAAAATAAGTTTTTTATTGTGCATTCGAATAGTATCGTTTACATCCCTTATAGTTCAGATAAAACCTTTAATGATTTAAAAAGTGTAGTCCACAGTTTTTGTGCGTTTACATCCCTCATAGTTCAGATAAAACGAGAAGAAAGAAGAGAAAATGTCTGTTGTAAATTTTGAGTTTACATCCCTCATAGTTCAGATAAAACCTTTAGCCATTGAGTTTACATCCCTCATAGTTCAGATAAAACTGCATATGCCGCCGCTATCTCATCGTCAGTGCGAGCAAGTTTACATCCCTCATAGTTCAGATAAAACTTAGTCCATAACACTCGAATGTGCTTTTTTCGCTTGTGTTTACATCCCTCATAGTTCAGATAAAACTGCTATTTTACGTTTGATAGCTTCTTTGTCCTTTTCGTTTACATCCCTCATAGTTCAGATAAAACCAATTGACGAGGTTTTGAGACATTATACACGAACACGCGTTTACATCCCTCATAGTTCAGATAAAACCAACGAAAATTCCACCTCTTCAGAAACTAAAAGCTTAGTTTACATCCCTCATAGTTCAGATAAAACTTCACTTAAGAAAGTTTTATTACAAAGACTATTTTTTGTTTACATCCCTCATAGTTCAGATAAAACTTGGTTAATGAAGCATCTATTCCCAAAACTTTTATCATGTTTACATCCCTCATAGTTCAGATAAAACTGTTATCGTCTTTTATACTCAATTAAATCAAGAATTAAGTTTACATCCCTCATAGTTCAGATAAAACTTTGTTCTGTTACAAAAGTTCTTGCTATCGCAAACCTGTTTACATCCCTCATAGTTCAGATAAAACTCAAAAATATTCCAAAAGCAGACCAACAATTGATAGAGTTTACATCCCTCATAGTTCAGATAAAACTAAATTGGGGGCTAATGAAAATGATAGTAACACTTGGTTTACATCCCTCATAGTTCAGATAAAACTCTAAAGAATGATATAATTCTTTTACACTATGTCTAGTTTACATCCCTCATAGTTCAGATAAAACTAACACCCAATCCTACAAGTATTCCTGCAACTGTCTCGTTTACATCCCTCATAGTTCAGATAAAACACAGACTCCTGAGCTCTCCCTGTTTTTCTTTATTCTGTTTACATCCCTCATAGTTCAGATAAAACCCTGTAACAGTTCTAATATTCTTCTGCGTCTTCTAACGTTTACATCCCTCATAGTTCAGATAAAACCTAAATTTGATAATTCTCTATTAATTTCTTCTAATTGTTTACATCCCTCATAGTTCAGATAAAACCCAGATACAGCAACAGACTATAAAAGCGTCTTGAGATGTTTACATCCCTCATAGTTCAGATAAAACCGAGAAATTTTGCTGTGTCTCTGAACAGCTCTCCCTTGTTTACATCCCTCATAGTTCAGATAAAACTATAACCAATTTGACAAACACCTTCCCAATCCCCACAGTTTACATCCCTCATAGTTCAGATAAAACCATCGTACCATTCTATCTGTGCCAAAAGTCTGTAATCGTTTACATCCCTCATAGTTCAGATAAAACCTGATGTGGTTGAAGGAACAGAAGAGATGATAGTAGAGTTTACATCCCTCATAGTTCAGATAAAACTATCAGAGCTTTAGGCAATATAGATTGCATAACTGGAAGTTTACATCCCTCATAGTTCAGATAAAACCTGGCGCTGCTGGCACCGTGACCATTACGGCGGTGAAGTTTACATCCCTCATAGTTCAGATAAAACAATAACCACCTTCACAGTGCCAGCTCCGTTCCAGAGCGTTTACATCCCTCATAGTTCAGATAAAACCCAGCCTCACCAGCCACGAACTTACCTATCGCCATGTGTTTACATCCCTCATAGTTCAGATAAAACGGGCCAGATTTCTGATGGAGATAAAGATTTTAGCCTCGTTTACATCCCTCATAGTTCAGATAAAACTTGTGCAGGATTCCCTTGTCAACCTTTTAGCGTCGCGTTTACATCCCTCATAGTTCAGATAAAACTACCATTTCCTGTATACTCCACATACGTTGTCGTTTGTTTACATCCCTCATAGTTCAGATAAAACTTTTAAACTTCCCGAATCTATATCTCTTACCCCTTATGTTTACATCCCTCATAGTTCAGATAAAACCTATTCGGGCTGGTCTATGAACAACGGTACATAACTGTTTACATCCCTCATAGTTCAGATAAAACTTAATTTATTAAATTAATGGCGGGTTGCATGGAGAATGTTTACATCCCTCATAGTTCAGATAAAACTCTCTTTAAATCCATCACCCTTATTAAAATATATCCGTTTACATCCCTCATAGTTCAGATAAAACCTACTATGCAACGCTGGCTTAATGCATATAGTTCTGAGTTTACATCCCTCATAGTTCAGATAAAACTTACCTGTGCTTAAAAGACATTATACGTGAAGAGAAGTTTACATCCCTCATAGTTCAGATAAAACCTATTCCAGTAGTAAACATACCTATAACCTTAAGTGCGTTTACATCCCTCATAGTTCAGATAAAACAAAGCTTAAGGATGGGATGGGCTGAAGGTTGTGCAAGTTTACATCCCTCATAGTTCAGATAAAACGATGCCGAAAATCTTATGAAAGCACTGTTTAAAGAGTGTTTACATCCCTCATAGTTCAGATAAAACGATGTGTTTGTTCCGCGTGAGAAGAATGGTTATAAGGGTTTACATCCCTCATAGTTCAGATAAAACAAATATCCTAAAGGACCATTATACATAACAGTTAACCGTTTACATCCCTCATAGTTCAGATAAAACAAGGTTCAAACTGGTTAAGGTTAGTAAACCCATTGACGTTTACATCCCTCATAGTTCAGATAAAACGGTGGTAGACAGTGAAGGTTACATGTAGAGAAATTTGGTTTACATCCCTCATAGTTCAGATAAAACTTATTACTCAGCGTATTATCCAACAGAAACGGCTTTGTTTACATCCCTCATAGTTCAGATAAAACCTACTATGCAACGCTGGCTTAATGCATATAGTTCTGAGTTTACATCCCTCATAGTTCAGATAAAACTTACCTGTGCTTAAAAGACATTATACGTGAAGAGAAGTTTACATCCCTCATAGTTCAGATAAAACGTATATTAAAGGATTAGAGGGTAAGGTTTTAAGTAAGTTTACATCCCTCATAGTTCAGATAAAACTTAGTGCATTTAGTGAGTATGCTTGAAGCGGAACCTAGTTTACATCCCTCATAGTTCAGATAAAACTCACAGTGTTATCACTAAGTATTTCAGACATATCATGTTTACATCCCTCATAGTTCAGATAAAACTTAAAAACACTTTACGCAAACATAATGTTTATAATGGTTTACATCCCTCATAGTTCAGATAAAACCAGTATAATTAGAAAGAATATTTTTAGAGATTCTGAGTTTACATCCCTCATAGTTCAGATAAAACCAAGATTTGGTCCTGAAAGGAACTTTATCTGATAATAGTTTACATCCCTCATAGTTCAGATAAAACTACTAAAGCTGTTATCGACAATTTATAGCTTCCGTCGTTTACATCCCTCATAGTTCAGATAAAACTACTATATCATAATCACTCAAACCACTTATAAAATTGTTTACATCCCTCATAGTTCAGATAAAACATAATCCCTACCGCTCGTAGCAGTTAAATTATACGTGTTTACATCCCTCATAGTTCAGATAAAACTTAATAGCACTGTTAAATTTAATAATGTCAGGTATATGTTTACATCCCTCATAGTTCAGATAAAACTTATCCGATCTATTAACCCTAATGCATACAGCCTATGTTTACATCCCTCATAGTTCAGATAAAACCTGTTACTACAAAATAAAAAACTAACCCCCTAACATTGTTTACATCCCTCATAGTTCAGATAAAACGTAATCAGCACTACATCATAACCCAACTTCCTGCTTGTTTACATCCCTCATAGTTCAGATAAAACAGAAAATGATCGAATTCTTATCTGGTATCTTGCTGAGTTTACATCCCTCATAGTTCAGATAAAACTATTGGTGAGGTAGCTAATACAGAGGCAGCTGTTGTTAGTTTACATCCCTCATAGTTCAGATAAAACTAAATCAGCCCTCGCATAAAAATCATTAAAATTATGTTTACATCCCTCATAGTTCAGATAAAACCTTTTTAGACCTGAGCTCATATCTCCCTTTATCCTCACGTTTACATCCCTCATAGTTCAGATAAAACCAGTTATATTTCTGCTCCTGCTCGTTCCAATCCATGTTTACATCCCTCATAGTTCAGATAAAACTTAAATCAGCCCTCGCATAAAAATCATTAAAATTATGTTTACATCCCTCATAGTTCAGATAAAACCTTTTTGTAATTTTACCTTCAGCATTAGAATAATTTCTGTTTACATCCCTCATAGTTCAGATAAAACAAAGGACAGAAGGTAATTATTTTAGAAAAAGTTCCTGTTTACATCCCTCATAGTTCAGATAAAACCACTATAGTGCTTCTGTCGAACTTACATAGGATATAAAGTTTACATCCCTCATAGTTCAGATAAAACCCCAGTTATATTTCTGCTCCTGCTCGTTCCAATCCATGTTTACATCCCTCATAGTTCAGATAAAACAAAATGCTTAGCTGTCTCTTTCAAATAACCCTCTATCGTTTACATCCCTCATAGTTCAGATAAAACGTGAAGATTTTGATAGAAAAGTTTTTAGTTATGCTATGTTTACATCCCTCATAGTTCAGATAAAACCCCTCACATCATCACCTAAAATACTCACCTTTACTACGTTTACATCCCTCATAGTTCAGATAAAACGAAAAAATGACAAGCGTAAAATATTTACAAGTAATACGGTTTACATCCCTCATAGTTCAGATAAAACCTATAACTGCATCACAAACATCTCTCAAGTTAAATGTGTTTACATCCCTCATAGTTCAGATAAAACGAGCCAAATGTGCAGAGTTCGAAAAGAAGAGAATATCGTTTACATCCCTCATAGTTCAGATAAAACTCCTTAACATTCTTCGACGAACAATCTATAAAATTATCGTTTACATCCCTCATAGTTCAGATAAAACTAAAAACTCATTTATTATGGATAAGACAAAAGAAAGTGTTTACATCCCTCATAGTTCAGATAAAACATATTTTTCATAGACTATAAAATTGATAGATTGAGAAGTTTACATCCCTCATAGTTCAGATAAAACCAAATGTATCTGAGGAGAGATTTATTCAGTTTTTAGATAGTTTACATCCCTCATAGTTCAGATAAAACAGGAAGAGAGCTTAAAAGAAAAAAAAAAAGAAAGCTTGTTTACATCCCTCATAGTTCAGATAAAACCAGACAGGGAAACGCACTGCAACTGTACTCACTATTAACGTTTACATCCCTCATAGTTCAGATAAAACCCTAACGACTAAGCTTTACTAACGTCGCAAAAAAATTGTTTACATCCCTCATAGTTCAGATAAAACTTAGCCGCAATCAGTGTTAACGCATACGTTAGTATGGTTTACATCCCTCATAGTTCAGATAAAACCATAACGGACTGTTCACCATTCATGGGTACTTGCCGAAGTTTACATCCCTCATAGTTCAGATAAAACCATCTTCAGAATTAAGTAAATTAGCTATCTCATTCATGTTTACATCCCTCATAGTTCAGATAAAACATATCGAGAAAGTTTCCTTTTAGTTTGCCGTTTGATTATGTTTACATCCCTCATAGTTCAGATAAAACTACACCAGGTTCTGGTAAAAGTTACAGTGCATTACTAGTTTACATCCCTCATAGTTCAGATAAAACAAATTTATGACGGATACCATTTAGAAGAGATAAGTATGTTTACATCCCTCATAGTTCAGATAAAACAAAGATTCGTATATATTTAAAAGGAATTGGGAATTAGGTTTACATCCCTCATAGTTCAGATAAAACTTAAACAGGGCTTATGAATATTTTTTGAGTAATAAAGGTTTACATCCCTCATAGTTCAGATAAAACGCAGACTAATTATTTTAACAATATAGTTGAATCTTACGTTTACATCCCTCATAGTTCAGATAAAACAAGAGTTGATAAATTTTGTTCTTAACAACTATGCTTTGTTTACATCCCTCATAGTTCAGATAAAACATATCCATACCTCGAAGATTTTAACTTGTTCAAATCGTTTACATCCCTCATAGTTCAGATAAAACTGTAAATACTTTTGAACACAAAAAGGAGGTTGTGTATAGTTTACATCCCTCATAGTTCAGATAAAACTAATGATTAAACTAATAACCAAGTAAAATAATTAGTTTACATCCCTCATAGTTCAGATAAAACTTAATTAGCTTTTCTAACTCTTCTAATGATTCTGCTGTGTTTACATCCCTCATAGTTCAGATAAAACTACCACTTTTAATTATTACGTACTTGTTCCCATGCAAGTTTACATCCCTCATAGTTCAGATAAAACATACATGGGTTGTTAAGCCTGAATATGAGAAAGTTTTGTTTACATCCCTCATAGTTCAGATAAAACTGAAGAAAAATGTATTGTGTTTTCTAAATTTAAGAGTAGTTTACATCCCTCATAGTTCAGATAAAACAAAATTTTTAAAGTAAATTATGATAATAATTCAATAGAGTTTACATCCCTCATAGTTCAGATAAAACCTTTACTCGACGATAATGCTTTCGTTATGCTTGATAAGTTTACATCCCTCATAGTTCAGATAAAACTTATGTCCAGTTTCTATCAGGATGAACCCTATTATAGGTTTACATCCCTCATAGTTCAGATAAAACAAAACCTTCCTCACTCTCGCTTACGTCTTTCATCAATGTTTACATCCCTCATAGTTCAGATAAAACAGATTAATAGGTAAAGAAGATGAAGCAAAAAATTACAAGTTTACATCCCTCATAGTTCAGATAAAACATACCTGTGGGAATAAAAAGAGAACCTATTGTGGTTTACATCCCTCATAGTTCAGATAAAACTCTGAACCCCCTGCCATCATTTCCAAATTTTAGGACTGTTTACATCCCTCATAGTTCAGATAAAACATAAAACACCCGTATCAAACCCTAAAATAGTCATTCTGTTTACATCCCTCATAGTTCAGATAAAACACAATTCATTTATAGCAATGTCTAAAAGTCTCGACATGTTTACATCCCTCATAGTTCAGATAAAACGCACTATCCCCCTCTAACACTATAACCTCTCCACAATTGTTTACATCCCTCATAGTTCAGATAAAACCTTCTTTTCTAATAGCATTATAAAGTTTTCTTTGTTCGTTTACATCCCTCATAGTTCAGATAAAACCTAAATTTGATAATTCTCTATTAATTTCTTCTAATTGTTTACATCCCTCATAGTTCAGATAAAACCACAACAAACAATTCCTTTTCTTGAAATATATTCAAAGTTTACATCCCTCATAGTTCAGATAAAACTCTCCATAGCCTTTTTAACTATCTCTAAAGCTCTATGTTTACATCCCTCATAGTTCAGATAAAACTGTATTAGTAAGATATTCCCCTTCTCTTTCGTTACGGTTTACATCCCTCATAGTTCAGATAAAACCGGTACGTCCGACATATCCGTGTTGTCCAGAGCTGTGTTTACATCCCTCATAGTTCAGATAAAACATTTTTCTGTAGACCCACAACCCGATATAGTTTCAAGTTTACATCCCTCATAGTTCAGATAAAACCAGCTTCATAATGAAAGACAAAAAAAGCAAAGAAGAAGTTTACATCCCTCATAGTTCAGATAAAACCGAAAGTATAACTCAAAATTTTTTCCGCCACAATTTGTTTACATCCCTCATAGTTCAGATAAAACCGCATAACCATCCCGGTGGTTCTTTAAAACCATCAAGTTTACATCCCTCATAGTTCAGATAAAACGGATTGTCTCAAATAATTGATTTTTTAAAAAAGAAAGGTTTACATCCCTCATAGTTCAGATAAAACTCAGTTTTGTTTTTGCCTTTTTTTCAAAGCACCACACTGTTTACATCCCTCATAGTTCAGATAAAACGCCTCAAAACACAATTTACGCTGCAGGTCGCAGCGGTGTTTACATCCCTCATAGTTCAGATAAAACCCGTTTTGGCTAATGTGAGCAGGAATACAAGTAAATAGTTTACATCCCTCATAGTTCAGATAAAACCGTTTCACCTAAAGTACCTGAACAAACCGTTACTGAATGTTTACATCCCTCATAGTTCAGATAAAACAAACGCGGGCTGGCAAAGAATTTTTAAGGATAATAATGTTTACATCCCTCATAGTTCAGATAAAACTGACATGGAAACAGAGGCGGTGGAAGCCGCACGTACAAGTTTACATCCCTCATAGTTCAGATAAAACGCGGTTCTTATTCTTATAGTTCTGTACTCCCTATAGGAGTTTACATCCCTCATAGTTCAGATAAAACAATTGATTTTTAGAGCTTTTAGCTTTTCTCTTACTGTGGTTTACATCCCTCATAGTTCAGATAAAACCAATTGCTTTTGACGTTGTTCATCCAGCTATAAAGACGTTTACATCCCTCATAGTTCAGATAAAACCATATCAGCTAACTTTTTTACAGGCTGCAAAACGACGTTTACATCCCTCATAGTTCAGATAAAACGAGCAAATAAACGAGGTTGTAAAACAAAAAGTAAGTGGTTTACATCCCTCATAGTTCAGATAAAACATTGTGAAATTGTTAAAGCTGAAAAGATAGAAAAAGTTTACATCCCTCATAGTTCAGATAAAACATCTCCAACCGTGCCCGAACTGATGCTGAGATAGCGAGTTTACATCCCTCATAGTTCAGATAAAACGTACAAATAATTGATGAGTTAATTGATGACTTAGAACGTTTACATCCCTCATAGTTCAGATAAAACGAAAGCCTCCAGCGAAAAATAAGAAAACCGCAACCGGGTTTACATCCCTCATAGTTCAGATAAAACCAGGGAAAGCAAGGCGCCCCTGAAGAGTGCCCCAAACGTTTACATCCCTCATAGTTCAGATAAAACTTGAAGTTCGATTTTTCGAACTTCAAGTCTATTGACAAGTTTACATCCCTCATAGTTCAGATAAAACGAAGCAACACTAAGAAAACTGGAGGAGACAAAAAATGGTTTACATCCCTCATAGTTCAGATAAAACTTGTTGAGGGCAAAATAAGAATCACTGTAAAGAAAGTTTACATCCCTCATAGTTCAGATAAAACAAATGTTAGAAAATTAAATAGTTCAGGGGCAGAGATAGTTTACATCCCTCATAGTTCAGATAAAACCAAAACTCTTCAACTTTTATCGCATAAACTAACCCCTGTTTACATCCCTCATAGTTCAGATAAAACCAAAAAGTTCTTTTAATGCTTCCTCGACAAGCCTTTGTTTACATCCCTCATAGTTCAGATAAAACCAAATTTATTACAAAGATATCATACACAGAAAGAAGTTTACATCCCTCATAGTTCAGATAAAACTACATCATTAATGCGTGGGCTTTTGGTGATTTTGTAGGTTTACATCCCTCATAGTTCAGATAAAACCCTCAACCTTGCACTCAACGAGGTGATGTTTGGCTATGTTTACATCCCTCATAGTTCAGATAAAACCTGCTAAACGAGCTATATATTTTGCAATTACAACAGCGTTTACATCCCTCATAGTTCAGATAAAACTTGCACCGGAAATGTTATAGTTCGAAAAGGAGAATCGTTTACATCCCTCATAGTTCAGATAAAACAATGTTCAGGACAAGATAGCACAGGCTATAGCTGAAGGTTTACATCCCTCATAGTTCAGATAAAACCCAACAACTTAAAATTAAAATCAAAAACAGGCTTCTCGTTTACATCCCTCATAGTTCAGATAAAACAAGGAAGGTAGTTGTCTTTTAGTAATAGATGAAGCACGTTTACATCCCTCATAGTTCAGATAAAACATTGAAGACATGTTAGAGTTTACTGCTGTTTGGTGTGGTTTACATCCCTCATAGTTCAGATAAAACAATAATTCAAATACGCAAATAAAGTTTTTAATTGCACGTTTACATCCCTCATAGTTCAGATAAAACTAAAATAAGTTTTCTGGTGTGCATTCGAATAGTATCGTTTACATCCCTCATAGTTCAGATAAAACAAGAAAATGAAAAATCTTTTCTAAAAAAGATTTTTTGTTTACATCCCTCATAGTTCAGATAAAACAATAAGATGCAACAGGAATTGAATGGAGTAATGGGAGTTTACATCCCTCATAGTTCAGATAAAACTTTAGTTCCTGATCGCTTAGACAGTTTCGATACATTTAGTTTACATCCCTCATAGTTCAGATAAAACCAGATAGATATGGAAAAGGATTCGCCACAATGGTTGTTTACATCCCTCATAGTTCAGATAAAACTTTGAGTATGGGTATACAAGAAAAATTAGTAGTATTGTTTACATCCCTCATAGTTCAGATAAAACTATAAAAGATGTGAGTATAAATGATTTGAAAGAAAATTGTTTACATCCCTCATAGTTCAGATAAAACCATAGTCCTTACCGCTTGTAGCAGTTAAATTATACGTGTTTACATCCCTCATAGTTCAGATAAAACCTCACCATACCAAAATGTAACACGCACATGCACTTTCAAGTTTACATCCCTCATAGTTCAGATAAAACTTAAATATATTGACAATTGGCAGTGTTAGGGTGTATAAGTTTACATCCCTCATAGTTCAGATAAAACTAAGCAAAGAAGCTTCTAAAAATAATAATATAGCCTCGTTTACATCCCTCATAGTTCAGATAAAACAAGTTACTATACGACAGTATAATTTAATGCGTGATGTGTTTACATCCCTCATAGTTCAGATAAAACTATTATAACGAGGGAAGAGGCAATAGTAATGCTTGCAGTTTACATCCCTCATAGTTCAGATAAAACCTGCTTTTGATGATGAGAATGACTTTGTATCGAATGTGTTTACATCCCTCATAGTTCAGATAAAACTTTAGTCAGAGTAGGAAATTGGGCTATGATATAGTATGTTTACATCCCTCATAGTTCAGATAAAACTTTTAATATTTCGTATCGTTCTTCAAATTGTTTGAGTGTTTACATCCCTCATAGTTCAGATAAAACTATAGCGACTAAAGTAAAGATATTCAAATAAAAGAAGTTTACATCCCTCATAGTTCAGATAAAACCGATAGCTTTTTTTCTTTTTTCTTCCCCCGCCCCTGTTTACATCCCTCATAGTTCAGATAAAACGTCATGATGATGGCTTTAAGGTGTATTTGATATATCAGTTTACATCCCTCATAGTTCAGATAAAACTAAACGACCTTATATCGTTCTTCTCTAAATCATATACGTTTACATCCCTCATAGTTCAGATAAAACGAACAGACGGCAGGGAATTTGATAGAGTGTGTCTGCTGTTTACATCCCTCATAGTTCAGATAAAACGTACAAATAATTGATGAGTTAATTGATGACTTAGAACGTTTACATCCCTCATAGTTCAGATAAAACCCTTTGCCGTTTGAAACGTGCACGTATAATCTATTGTCGTTTACATCCCTCATAGTTCAGATAAAACCCACCTAAAGTCAAATAATCTTTTAAAAATTCTACTGAGTTTACATCCCTCATAGTTCAGATAAAACCAACGGACTTTAAGTCTGATATAATCAGAATTGAACGTTTACATCCCTCATAGTTCAGATAAAACCGTCATGGGAGTTTTTCCTGTACGTTAGCTTGTCGTTGTTTACATCCCTCATAGTTCAGATAAAACAGAGTTGGCATATCAAGATTTGTTAAAGAGAAAAAAGAGTTTACATCCCTCATAGTTCAGATAAAACCCATTAATAATAAATATCCCTTTTCCCATCTTACATCTATATTATACCCTATCAGCAAATTTTCCACAATAAGAATAAATTGCAGCGAGGGGATAGTTGGGTTTTTGTAATAAAATAGCAAAGAGTCTTGAGAAGCTTGGAGGAAAAGAAGATAGAAACTTTAAAATAGTTATAAGCCTCGCTGCAAAATGGATTATTATGGAATACGAGTTCATCAATAGATTTGGCCTGAAATTTTTAAATTATAATAGAATCATAATTCTTCTCTTGACCTAAAATCTTTTTATTGCACACAAGTTTATATTCCATTTCATAAAAATACACTGAATCTTCATCTTTTTCTATAACCGATAAAAGTTCACGTTTACATTTTTCAAGCTTGCCCAGCGTAATTTCACCTTCAAACACTGAGTTTTGAACCCATGTGAAGTACTTTTTCAAAATCTTTCTCACCTTGTTAACTCTTTTTTCATTGATATCATATGTGACTATGACAAATATCTTTTTTCACTCCCTTGAATTTATCTACCACCATGCCTTAAGTGGCGAGTAAACCTGATCACCTATAAAATGCTTTATCAACTTATAGCATTCAAGTCTTATAAAACCCTTGTAAGAAACATTTCTATTGAGCTGTCTGTGTCGCACTGTGGTTTCAAGCTTGGTTTGAAGCTCTTTTATAAATATCTTCCTTCCATCTTGATTAAGATAACAATAATTCAAATCTTCATCAAAATGTTCAAGAGTAATTTGATGGTTATTTAGAAGTTTGAATATTACAGTGTCAACAATCAGTGGTTTAAAAATTTCTGAAATATCAAGACTTAGAGAAAATCGCTTTTCACTTGGTTCATGCAAAAAACTAATTGTTGGATCAAGCTGGGTTTGATAAATCTGAGAAAGTGTATGACTATAAATCAGACTATTCCCGAACGAAATCAAAGCATTAATAGGATTTGTAGGTGGTCTTTTTTCTCTTTTTTCAATTGCAAAATCATCTGGTAAAAACTGATTGAAAGATTGATAGTATATATTGCGAATTCTCCCCTCAAGGCCCATCAGCTCTGTAACGCTCGATATAGCAAATCTTCCCTTTTCCCACTCATCTTCAATTGCAGTCAAAAAGGCTTCAGCTTCTTTTCTTTCTCTTAAGTTTCGCATCATGTGATGCACAGCTGATTCAACAAAACAATATGCCAAAAACAATCTTTTTTCTCTCTCTAGATAATGCAGAGCCTGTCTTACTACTACTTCTCCAGATACATTTTTCTTGCGAGGCAAAAAACTTCCAGAGTAAAATCCGTAATAATTGTAAAAGTGAAGAATAATTCCATATTGAGAGATATAATTTAAAGCTTTTGTGTTCAAATCTACCTCTCCAAAGATGTGAATTTGCTCAATATTTTCTATATCAACTGCTCTTTTTTCTTCCCCAGATTCAAAATACAAAGTATTCTCATGTCTTCGTAGCCTTCCATTTGAAGTAATATACAATGTTTTCTGCATGATTTTACCCCCAGCAAAACTCAAAGTACGCACACGACTTACAAATCTTTTGTTTTTGCGCAGGTGGCGGAATTGATTTTGTTGTTATCTCTTCTATCTCTCTTAGTGCCTGTTTTATTTTTTCTTCATAATCAGGTGTAAGTTCTAACACTTCTTTTCTTTTTTCCTTGGGATAATTTATTATCCCCTGCTTGTGAATTCCTTTTTGCTTAAGATAGTAAAGATAGTACATAACCTGCATTATATCAGCTTCTTTCATCTTACTACTGTACTTTACTTCTCTGATGCTGCCATCTGATAAAATATCTATCATGATAAGATTGTCTATCAAAACCTCTTTTGTATTCTCTTTGGGATACGAGTACTCATGCAACACTTTGCCCAGAAGCACCTTGTCAGACTTGTTCTCAAAAGTTATGTTCTTGCTAAATAGCCAAAGTTTTCTTTTGCAGATGTAAAGGTAGTTGATTTTTATTCCTTGGAACTTGAGGTCAGAAAATTCCATGGCGTCTTCCACTTTCACCACTCCAATTGGTTTTTACCATATATCAGATTTTTCTATATCTTTTGGTGGCTTTAAACCCAATTGTTCATCATATTCACAATCAAGAAGATATAATCCTAACTTTTTATCATAACAGCTTATTCCACCTTTTTCAAAAAAGTATAGCGGGGCAGTTACTGTATATTTTCTGATATGAGAAATTAACTTTAATTTCTCAATAGAATTCAAATCTTTTGAGTTTATCTTATCAACAATTTCTTCTATCTCGTCAATATTTTTGTTAAATACCTCTCTTGGTATCCCTGATATCGTAACAACATCTCTAAAAATTTTTTGAGCCTCAATTTTTTTCTCCGATCTAAATCCAAGTTTTAAAATTTCATATGCTTTATTAAATTTGTTTATAAAATTTGTAGCTGAAAGTGCATCGATATCATATACATACTCATTAAGTTCTTTTTTATCATACTCTGTAATTTTATTCTCGTGAAATTTTTTTAAAAATGTTTCTGTCCTCTCAACAATTTCTTTCTGATATACCTTTCCAATTCCACTCGGCTCTTTTGTTAAAATGATGACATTCGGAACCGCTTCTTCATATTGTCTTTTTCTATATATTCTTCCCATTCGTTGAAGTAAAGAATCTGCTGAGGCAAGCTCGGTAAACAATATATCATAGTCTATATCAAGCGATGCTTCAACAAGTTGAGTTGAAATTACAATCCCGTTTCTCATCTGATTTGAAATAATAATTTTTTCCTTCTGTGTCTTCTGCCCTTCTAAAAAGCGTGAATGTAAAAGCTCAACATGAATTTTTTCAAATCCTCTTAAATTTTCATGTATAACCTTGTAAACTTCCTGTGCCCTTTTTACGGTATTGCATATAACAAGTACATTTTTTCGCCTTCCACATTCAATTATTTCATCAATACAATCTAAAATTGAAAGTTGCCTGATTTTAATAATATGAGAATATTTCTTTTTTAATTCCTCATCTGAATATGCTTGTATATAATCAGCATAATTCCCAAGGTATTTCAAAATAAGTGGATTAACTGTTGCACTCATCAAACAAAACTTGCCGTTTAAACTTATAATTTCTTGTAATGCTTTTATTATAATTGCCAAAGATTCTGGTGAATAGCTCTGCGGCTCATCTATTATAATCTTTGTATATAAAAACAGAGAATAAATCTTTTCAAAGCCTGGCCACTTCAAAGCCGAGGTAAAAATCTGGTCTCCTGTGGTAACAATTATTGGTAGACTCATATTCTTAGCAAGATCAACACTATCAAATAGAGTTTCTAATTCTTGATTTTCACGATATATTTCCATATATCTTTCAAGCAGATATATCATACTATCAGAATGTAAAATTCCAACTTTATCTTCACCAAAGATTTTCGCAAGTCTTTCATACATTGCATTTATCGAAACACGAATTGGAAGAGTGTAAATTAACTTACTTTTAAATGCCCAGTTTATTCCAAACTCTGTTTTCCCACTTCCAGTCGGAGCAAATAAAATAATATTTCTTCCTGAAAGTTCCACTGCTTTTTTCTGAAAATCCTTAAACCCACTAAAACTCCCCTTGCTTTTTAAATAAACTTCAACCTTTTCAGGAAAATTTTTAATTTTTGGTTCTTCTGTGCTAATTCCTGCAGAACTTGAATGATCAAGTCTGTGCAATAAACCTTTCAAAAATGTCCTGAAAATTGTATTTTTGTTGGAAAAATTATATGAATCTTTGAGCATTAATTCTCTTAATTGGTTAATTACTCTGTATGTATAGTTTGAATTATTTATTATTAAATCCCTATCAAGAACTGAGGGAAGGAGTTCTAATAATGGTTTTAATGTCTTATTCTCTATATACTTTGAAACATCTTCACAAATATATTTTTCAAAATACTGACAATTAAAATCAAAATCTCTATCATGCGAAAACGCAATTGCAAAAAGTAGATTTTCTAAATCTTCAACAGTGATATTTCCTGCTGTTATCTCATCTTCCAAATCGACAAAAGCTATAGATATAAAGTTATGAGGCACCTCTTTAGACAAACCTTTAACTTGAGGTACCTCCTTTACTCTTGTCTTATCCCTTATTTTTTGCTGAAATTTCGAATTTGCCTTGCCCAAGTCATGATATATTATTGCTAATTTTAAAAGATATTTGAGCTTTTGGTAATTTATTTGCAGTTTTATGCAACTTTCCTCAATCTCTTCATTATACTCTTCAAATAGTTTTTCCATATTGTTTAATAAATCCATCGTGTGTTGATAGATAGTTTGATACTTATTTCCCTTATTACTTTTAAATCTCTTTGCATAAAGTTCTATATCCTTATATATATCAATTTTCATACATCTCATCACCTATTAAATCAATGATAATGTCCTCATCATCTACAAAAACCTCTTTTTCAATGATTGCCATTGGGTTTAACTGAACCAACGTTTCAACAAAAACAACATCTTTTTTGTCAGTAAATATCCTCAAACCATCTTTGGTCTTTTCATATCTATTGTTGAGCCTGAATCTGATTCCATCAATCATTAGTGTCTCAGCAGTTGAGCTTTTCAAATACATTCCTATCTCTGGAGGTCTTTTCTTTATATATTTTCTGTACTCTACTTTTCTTGGCTCAAAGAATTTTATCTCGTCTATCCTCATCAAATCCTCTTTTCGACCCAAACCCCAGTAAGAATCAAAGATGTTTTTGTATATTTTTTCTAAAACATTCCTTTCAGCATTTACATGAATACACAGCTGCACATCAACAAGGTTTGTCACATATATAATGCTATTCTGTACTCTTGCAGAAACCTCATTTACAACAGGAGCAATAGTGTCTTCTTTCCTCAGTCTATCAAATTTTACTATCCTTTGAATATCATATGAAATAGAATTAAATCTCCCACATACTGATACTGCCATTTCATAATACTCACCATTTTTAGCACCTAAAATATTGTGAAGCCACCCCTTCACAGTAGATGGTGGTGGCAGAGGATAAGAGTCTACTATCCCATATGAAAATGGTTTTCTGAAATTTGCAAAAGGCTGATAAATCTTAATTTTTAAAAGGCTATTGAGCATCTTTAAACTGTCCCCTCTTCATAATATTTTCTTGCTCTTTCCTTCAAATTCTCAAAGAAGTAATCAATTGTGCCACTTGAAGCTGGGAGAAGTTTTTTGAACTCTTCCTCATTTACAAAAAAGCCTTCTAATATTCCCAATA
This sequence comes from Caldicellulosiruptor obsidiansis OB47, assembly GCF_000145215.1. Taxonomy (NCBI): domain Bacteria; kingdom Bacillati; phylum Bacillota; order Caldicellulosiruptorales; family Caldicellulosiruptoraceae; genus Caldicellulosiruptor; species Caldicellulosiruptor obsidiansis. The sequence goes on along the minus strand of NC_014392.1, from coordinate 140,086 downwards.
GAGTGTAATCAAAGACCTTTTTCCCATTTGGTAGAGTTAGCTCACATGTGCTACGAAGAAGCCTTGGATCAATTGCATAGGCTGAATCTTCTTTTATAAGCTTTATTCTATTTAAGAAAAATGGATTTTTTACTGGATAAAGCCCTCCTATCACAAAAAGCGGGCTTAAATTTTCTCTTCTTCCCTTAATTTCTCTGCTCAAAAACTTTATTGCATCAAATAAGCTACAAAGCCTCTTAAGTTTTTCATCAGCTGGAATCTCTTCAACCAATTCTCCCTTTTCATTAAAATCTTTACCCAGTCTGTCCAAGTCAATTGCTACTGTATAAGTGTATAAGGATTTGTGCTGTTCAAGCTGATATGGATTTGGATTAGTATTTGCTCTTTTTGCCAAATTTAAGTTTGTAGCAAATTCCATATCATTCTTGTACTCTTCTAAAGAAATGGCTGGTGTGATTTTTACAACTGCTGTTCGTGTTTGCGCATTTTGACCTTGCCCTGATGTTTTCATGTAACCAAACAAGTCTATCTCTGGATACTCTGTAATTGTTGCTTCTTTTTTAAACTGGACCACCTGCTCATCACCTGTTACTGGAGTTTCCTTGATACCAGCGTTTTCCATCATAAATTTGTACTTTTCAAATCTCAAAGCTTGTCTCGACATATAAGTATATACCTTATTTTCTCTCGTAAGCTTTTTAAGCTCTGAAATGTTTCCTATACTCTCACCATAGTTCAAGCTCATCGCTTCAAACACAACTGTCAATGTAATTCCTGCATTTTTAAACATTCTCTTCAACCTCCTCACTGTTTTCTATCTCTCCATCCTTTTCAATTTCAACACCAAGAAGTCCATTTACAAAGCTGTAACCAAGTGCACAAAAATTTTCTTCATTCTTGATACACGACACAAACAAAGCAGGAACTTCCATACTATAGCTCATATACGTTCTAATAATAAGATTCATAAATGTATTTATATCGCCAATCCTTAGAGCTGAAATTAATCTGTAAGCAAGGCTGGTCACTTTATTTTCAGCTTTTGATTCCAAGAATTTTTTCTTCAGCTCTTGACCAAAGAAATACATTTTCCACAACCATTTTTCATCCATTAAATCTTCACCTCTCTTTACACTTTTTAGATATTTATATATGAGCATGTTGTAAATTTGTAACCTATAAGGAGAAAGATTTGTTTTTATCTTGGAATTTGGTTTTTGGGAATTCAAGTATTGGTATTCTAAAAACGATAAAAATTGAGAGCTTAATGTATTGTTTATAAACTTTTGCATAAATTCGCTAAAAGGATATAAAACATTTTCTTTAATTCTAATGTAACTTCCCGTTGTTTTTTTAAGTAAATCATAGTTTGAATTTATAAATTCTGCTTTTTGTTTTGTGATACTAAAGCCATAAAGCTTTGGTGCTACAGAAGAAGTTAAATCTATTTCAATGAACATAATATTATTGGTTAATCTAAATTTACTTTCTTCTTTAAATTTTGTCAACAAATAGTCATTAATAAAATTCAAAATACCTTTTTCTTTTAATATGTTTTCTTCTTTTGCCATCATCTCCATAAACAGCTTATTTGTTTGATAAAGCTCCAACACAGAGGTATTCCTATCTACAAAATAAAACTTTTTGGTTTGTCCTATTCTAAATTCGGTCAAGCCTGCAAATATGCAAAAGTATATTAATTCACAAATCTCACAAATAGGCAGCTGCGGCTTGAAATTCCAGAAAAAATTCTTGTTATCTTTATTAGCACCCAAAAAGCTTACAAGTCCCGTGTCTAATAAAGCATCCTTTTTTGCAGGTCTTAGTCCACAAAAGATGCAATCATGATTTTTGTCTTGCCTATTTGTTTGGTTAACTATTGGTCCTTCAAAATCATCAAAAAATTTCTTTTTTAATTCTCCTTTAAAATTCCTATTTAGAAAACTTCTATCACCACATATTGAACTTGTATTTTTAAGATAAGTTTTAACATTATCTTCGATTAACTCTTGTTTATTTGCATTCAATAAATCAATTATTTGAGATATATACTGTTCAGCGTCAACGTTATTAAAATTTCTTGGCAAAGTTAGCTTATAGCTATCTACCAATTGCTTTAACTTGGAAAATCCTTCTACTCTCTTTTTAAAGTTACTTATTTCTTGTTTTAAATTTTTATCAAAATCATTATTTTCTAATCTTTGCAATAATTTATTCCCCAAATCAAGTAACTCATCTGTTCTGGGATACCTCTGATAAGCTTTTTTAAAAAACTTGTCAGAAAACCCTTTTAAATTATTTCTGTCAAACTCTATATAGTTTGAGCCAATTGTGATGATATTTTGAGAAGCTATATCTTCTCCATCCAGCATAATTTCAATAAAACCAATTATTCCTGCATTATAAGCCCAATCTCCTAAATATACTCTTTCCAACATCTCTGAATATTCCCCTTTTTTACTATATTGCTCACTTTGCCACCTCAACAAATCCAAACCCTTGGCCACGCCTAAATCCTATGCCGTTTTGATACAGTTCTTTTAAATCTTCCGGGTCTCCTGATAGTTCAAATATTCCAGAAAACCCTGTCAAAAACATTATATCTTTACCTGTATTCTCAACAAACTCAGAGATTCTATGTTTTACAACAGTCTTTTGAACATTTATTGGTCTGAAAGTTAGTCTTTTGTGCAGTCCTTTATTTTGCCCTCTTAAAAGCCGAACATTTCTTATTTCAAAATCAACAACTTCGTTGAAAACATCTTCAAACCCTTCATCAAAAGGCAAAACAGGCACCTTTTTGTTGCCTTCTTTTTTCTCAATCAAAATTGGTGAAAATGTTTTGAAGACCATTTTTGAGTCAAACTTTTCCGGTTCTTTTACTAAATACATTCGCTTGAGTGCAATCTTGCAGTTATCTGTTAAAGGATACGGATAAAGATTGCTATTGAGTAAGCTGTTATACATGTTTACAAAAAACTCATAGTCAGATGTTGAAAGATTGAACATGATATCTCCTCTGAAATAAACTGTATCATCTTGAAAATTCATATTTGGAAGATTTAGGGCAAAGACAAAAGGTTTTTGCCACTTGTTCTTTTTTTCACCCCACCAGTAAATTCTATCGAAGTAATCCTTGTTATATAGCGATAGTGCTCTTTTTAAAAAGCTCATGAAAACAGTTCTGTAATAGACAGGAAGATTATGTAACTCACTTTGACTTTCACTTACTTCAAAAATAAATTTTGCTCTCATGTATAATATCCCACCTATTATAATAATTTGCATCAATCTGGGATTTAATATTATATTTCGACATTAATTTCTAAAACCCTTCTTTATTTTTGAAAAATTTTTAATTTTTTAGATGTTCAAAAGATGCTCTATTGGGTCAATAAAGAACAATAAAAAAACTGCCCTATTAAGGCAGTCTCAGTTTGAATTGTACTTAGCTTTGCAAAATCATTTTATCAGCCTTATTTAAATACTCCAATAGCTCCTTCTCATACTCTTTGAAAACCTTTTTTGTATTTTCATCTCTGAATGATTGTAAATCTTCATTCAAAGCATCAAGTAAAAATATTATCTTTTCAATATCGGGTTTGGTTTTCTGGATAAGATTTTTGTCTTTGTGCGCAATTATCTTTTCGTCTATCTTTTTTAAAAAATCTCTCACATTAACAACAAGTTCATACCTCTCATCAATTATCCTGCCAATATCCCTTTCTTCAAAGATATCTGGTTCTTTTGCAATTGACATTGTCAATGTATTGTTTAAAAAATATTCTTCTGTTCTCCCTCTCAGGTACGAAAAATCAACATTTTGATCTTCTACAAGATGCTTTAGTATATCCTTTGCATCAGAGAGATTGTGCGAGTATTCAGCAAAAAAGATATTAGGTATTTTGGCATTGTAGTTTGTCTTGAATACTTCTAATCTGTTCATTTTAGCAGTAAAAATAAAAATAACAACCAAGCTCATAACCAAATACACTATAAATGCTATCAGAAAAGGATTTTCAAAACTTTTCTTTTTCATTTTTCAATTCCTCCTCTTTATGGTAAAATTGAGAGTTAAAACTACTATTAAATTAAAAAATTCACGATATTTAAATAAAACCATACTTGATAGCAGCTTTTTGTATAATTTTAAATTGTCTTTGATATTACTATTTGATTACATACTCTGACACTATTTTCCCATAATTTTTATATCATTTCAATATACTTTGCAAAAAATATTGACAGCTAAACCAAAACTGTATATACTGTATATATACAGTATATAAAAGGGGTAAGCAAAATGTGATAAAAATTTTGATTTCGCATACATCAACACAACCTATATATGAACAAATCAAAAATCAAATAAAGAAACAGATAATAGAAGGAAGTCTCAAGGCAGGAGAAGCTTTGCCATCAATCAGGGTTTTGGCAAAAGAACTAAACGTTAGCGTCATCACAACAAAAAGGGCATATGAAGAGCTTGAAAAAGAAGGGTTTATAATTACAGTTCCGGCAAGAGGAACATTTGTTGCTGAGATTGATAGAGAAAAAATTGTAGGTATCAAAACGAAAGAAGTAGAAGAAGAATTAGAAAAAGTTGTCTTAAAAGCTAAAGAACTAGGTATCGAATTGAATAAATTAATAGATATGGTTGACAAATTCTATAAGGGAGATGAATTTCAAAAATGATTGCTCTTTCAGTAAGAAACCTTGTAAAGAGGTATAAAAATTTCAAGCTTGAAATTCCAGAACTTATTCTTGAAAGTGGGTACATTATGGCCCTTCTTGGTCGAAATGGTGCGGGGAAAACCACACTGATCAGATGTATTCTTGATTTTGCAAAAAAAGAATGTGGAGAAGTCTTTATTTTTCAGCAGCCTTTTGACTGCGATAAAGTAGATATAAAACAGCGTATAGGAATTGTATTTGAAAATCCTGTATTTCCTACTCATTTAAAGCCAAAAGAACTGAAAGAAATAATGAAAGGGTTTTACAAATCGTGGGATGAAAAACTCTACAAAAATCTATGTGATCTTTTTGAAATTGAGCAAAATAAAAGTATTTTTCAGCTTTCCAAAGGAACTGTTATGAAACTTTCAATTGCTCTGGCTTTAGCACACAAACCTGACCTTTTAATATTAGATGAACCAACTTCCGGACTTGACCCTGTTGCAAGAAATCAGTTCGTTGAGATTTTGCAGAGTTTTGTCCAGTCTGAAGAAAAAGCTGTCTTTTACTCAACACACATTGTGTCTGACATTGAAAATGTTGCAGACTTTGTAACAATAATTGACAAAGGGAAAATCATCTGCAGCACAAATACAGAAGAGATTCAAAATAGCTTCTGTATTGTAAAAGGTTCTGCCGCTGACGTTGATAAGCTTTTAAAAAGTTCTATAATTGCATTGAAAAAATCATCAATGATATTTGAAGCTCTGTGCAAAAAAAATTGCTTAAAAGATGAGTTTAGAAGTTACTTTGTTTTTGAAAAACCTTCCATTGAAAAATTCTATGTTATGCTTGTCAGGAAGGATGATAACGATGAAAAAGTACTTGATATTATGTAAAAGAGAAATTTTTCTATTCGGAATATTTTCGTTAATATATATTGTAGTCACGTGTCTAATAAACTTCCCGTTTAAAGATGCAATATTAATATGCAAGGCTTCACATGATTATTTTAATATGTTTTTGATAGGTACTATCATCTATTTTCTGGCTTCTGTATTTTACAATGAAAAAAATTTTCAAGCAACTCTTAGATTTATTTTGTCAATACCAATAAAAGTAAAGAAAATAGTAGCTTTCTTCATGATAAGAAATATCCTGCTTATTGCAATACCCCAACTGATTGGATTATTATTCTTTGGCTTACTTATTTTCTTCTCACCAAAATCGGACATCTACAGAAATATGTTTATAACTCAGTTTTTAGGTTTTGTATTCTGCAATATTGGGGTAGCATTATTAGTAGTGCCTTTTAATATCTTGAGTTCAGTACAAATAATTAAAAATTACTTATCTAATTTAATTTTATATATAGTGTCAATCCTAATCATCATAATTATGCTTTTGCCTTTAAATAATTTACAACCTCAGTTTTTTGATTTGTATAAAATGTTACCATCTGTCATTTACATCATCTTCATCTTTGTTATTTCTTTTGGTTTAGCATCCTATCTACTTTCAAAAAAAGAATTTTGAAAAACAGGGGGTGTCAAAAATAAAAACATATTTGGTATATATAAAAAATTTTCGTGGCAGAATTATTTTTCTTTTAATATTGCTATTGCTAAATATTCTCCTTTTTGTTTTAATTCCTCAAAGGATAAACCAGATAGTTTTTTCTCTGAGCGAAATATTTATATTGACCATCCTTGTTCAAAGCAGATTTTACTTAAATGCTGAGATGACCAGAAAAAATAATACTGTATCTCTATCATTTTTATCTTTGCTATTATCTTTGCCAATTAAAAGAATAACAATCGTTACTATGGAGTTTTTATCAGAAGTAATCCTTATTCTGATATATATCTTTGTCCTTAACATACCTTATATATTTTACTCAAAATCTTTAAATATGCCCCTTTTTGTATTTCCATTAACAGTAGTTATTGGAATATATTCAGTATATTCAATACTTGCCGTTTTAGTATCTATTGTTAAAATTAAAAATTTTGCATCAATACTTTTAGGTGTGCTTAATTCTTTATTCTTCTGCACTTTTTACTTTTTTATTTTTCCACTGAGCAAAACAAAAAATAATACTTCCCTGTTATCATATTTATATTACAATCCTAAAAACCTTTTATTACTTTCTATTTGCTCAGTAATTTTATTCTTATGTGCTCTATGGATTAATATAAAAATCATTTACTCAAAAGATTTCTAATTAATAAAGAAAAGATCTTGTTATATTTTGTGCTAAAATATATAATAATTTCAAAAATCCAAGCTTTTAATAGTCAAAATACTGATAATATTTTTACAATACTTAACAGGAGGGAATTTTATGGTTGAATTAATTGAGCTTACCAAAGACTTTGGAAAGGTTTTAGCTGTCAACAGGCTGTCGTTTAAAATTGAAAGAGGCGAAATCTTTGGAATCCTTGGTGAAAATGGTGCTGGAAAAACAACAACTCTTAGAATGCTTGCAACAATGCTAAAACCAACATCTGGAACGGCTATCATCTCTGGGCTTGACATCACAAAAGAGCCCGAAAAGGTCAGAAGAAAAATAGGAATTCTGTTTGGAAGTGAAAGTGGACTTTATGCAAGGCTTTCTGCACGTGAAAACATTGAATATTTTGGACTTTTGCATGACATGGACAAAAATGAGCTGAAAAAAAGAATTGATGACCTTTCTGAAAGATTTGGTATGCAGGATTATATAAACAAACCTGCAGGGACATTTTCAAAAGGTATGAAACAAAAGGTCTGTTTTGTAAGGTCTATCATCCATAACCCGGAAGTGATGCTTTTTGATGAACCAACAAACTCCTTAGATGTTTCTTCAGCCAAAGAAGTGCATGACTTTATAAAGCTTTGTAAACAGGAAGGAAGAACAATAATTTTTTCAAGCCATTCGATGAATGAGGTTGAAAAGCTGTGTGATAGAGTTGCAATAATACACAAAGGAAAACTTGTTGCGCTTGGGACTATTGATGAGATAAAACACAGATTTACTGGAGCTTCATTTGAAGAAGTATTTTTAAGATTGGTAGGTGATGAAAGATGAAAATAAATTTCAAACATGTCTGGATTGTGCTTAAAAAAGAGCTAAAAGATGCTTTCAGAGATAGAAAGGCTCTGCTTGTGAACATAATATTGCCAATGATATTTATCCCTGTGATATTCATAATCTCGTCCATAGCTGCAAAATCCGCAGTTGAAGTAAAACCTGAAAAGACACCTATATGTGTCATAGGTTTAGAAAACTCAAAATTAATTTCTTCAATGATTGAAAAATCAGAATTCAATATTGTAAAATCAACCAATCCCAAAAAAGACCTGCAGGATAGTAAAATAAAAGCCGTGTTAATAATCCCTAAGGACTTTGAAAAGCTACTCTCTCAAGGAAAACAGGTAAACATACAGATTCTTACAAACGAAGCTGATATGAAATCATCCAATGTAGGAAATATCCTCAGCAATATGATAAACGAATTTTCAAAGCAGATAGTAAAGCAAAGGCTTATTCAAAAGAACTTAGACCCATCTATAATTGAACCTGTTGTTATAAACAAAGAAAATGTTGCACCACCTAAAAAACAATCAGCAACAATTTTATCATTTTTGATTCCTATGTTTTTGACACTCTGGGCAACTCTCGGCGGAATGAATGTAGCAATTGATTTAACTGCAGGTGAAAAAGAAAGAGGAACTTTAGAGCCTCTTTTGACAACAGCAGCAACAAGGTCGTCACTTGTAACAGGAAAATACCTTGCAGTAAGTATCATGGCACTTTTAGCAGGACTTTCTTCTCTTTTTGGCATTATTGCATCGTTTGTACTTCTGCCGTCAGTTTTGGGTGAAAGTTTTAAAAATAGTCCGTTTTACGGCTATTCAGTTTCGCCATTGACTGTGCTGATAATGCTTCTTGTTGTGATCCTGACAGCAATAATCTTTGCAGCAATTGAAGTTGCCCTGGCATCTTATGCCCGCTCGTTCAAAGAAGGACAAACTTATCTTTCTCCAATAAGTATCATAGTTTTAATTCCACCTTATTTTACAATGTACAAAATGCCAAATGAACTTACAGACACCTACTTTTTACTACCAATTGTAAATGCCATATCTGTGTTGAAAGAGCTAATTTATGACATTGTAAATCTTCAACATCTTGGACTTTTTGTGATTTCTTCTATTGTCTACATCGTGATATCAATAATGTTTGCCTCAAGAATGTTTGAAAATGAAAAGGTGCTGTTTAGAAATTAAGAAAACAACGGGGCTGTCCAAAAAAATAACTGGATAGCCCCTCTTTGCCTCTGAAAAACTCTAAAAACTATCTTTTTATGCCTTTGAGCAAGTGTAAGATTAAAAGGTGCCAAATTCAAGTCTAAAAAATATCATCTTTTTGCAAGATACTTTCTTATATCCAGAGCAACTGCAACACCTATGATAAGACCTTTTATAATAAGCTGCCAGTAAGGGTCAACTCCAATGAATGTAAGACCATAATTTATAACCCCAAAAATCAACACACCGGCAAGCACACCTGGAACAGTTCCAATTCCACCAGTTGTTGAAACACCACCAACAACGCAGGCTGCAATAGCGTCAAGTTCATACATATTCCCATAGTTATTTGTCGCACCACCTGTCCTTGCAGCTTCAAGCACACCTGCAAGCCCATACAAAAGTCCCGCAAATGCATATACAAAAATTAAGACCTTTGTTACATTTATCCCAGAAACTCTTGCTGCATTCACATTGCCGCCAACTGCATATATACTCTTCCCAAGAGCTGTTTTATTAAGCAATACCCATACCACAAGTGCAACTATAAGAGCAATTATTAAAATATATGGAATTGAATACTCACCTGAAATCCCAATATAACCCGTTCCCAAATTTGTAAAGTCAGGTCTCAGTCCGCCTATTGGCTGGGAATTGTTGGGTGGCATATTGAAATACAAAGAGTTAGCACCATAGATAATAACCATTGATCCTAATGTTGCTATAAACGGTGGTAAATTTAAACGAGAGATTGCAACACCATTTATAATACCAAACAACAATGTTATTACCATAGCTATCAAAATTGGAACTATGAGCGGAAGCTGAGGAAGATCAGGGAAAAATCTTCTTGCATAGTCAGCAGTCTGAAGCATTGAAGCAGAAACAACTGCTGCAAGCCCCACTGCTCTTCCAGCTGACAAATCGACCCCGCCAGTAATCAAAACAAGACTCATACCAAGTGCGATGATTGCTCTTGTCGATGACTGCAAAAGTATGTCTCTGAAGCATCTCCATGAAAGAAAGTCCGGACTTATAAATGCAATAACCACTATTAAAGCAAGCAAAATAAAATAGATTGCGTTTTGAGATAATACCTGTCTTGCTTTCTTTGTAAATGACATTTTAAAATAACCTCCTTGAATCATTTTATGCTGAAAATTTAGTTGCAAGCTTCATAATCTCTTCTTCTGTTGCCTCATTTCTCTCTAAAATACCCGAAACTCGTCCCTCACACATAACAAGAATTCTGTCTGACATTCCTAAAAGTTCTGGCATCTCTGATGATATCATAATAATACTTTTCCCTTCTGTTGCAAGCTGGTTAATAAGGTTATAAATTTCAAACTTTGCACCAACGTCAATACCGCGTGTTGGTTCGTCTAAAAGCAGTATCTCGGGTTCTGTCAAGAGCCAGCGGGCAATTAATACCTTCTGTTGATTTCCTCCTGACAGATTTTTTATAAGAGCTTTATATGACGGAGTTTTTATCCTCAGTATATCTATAAAGTTTTGTGTATCAAGGACCCTCTTTTTATCATTCAAAAGCCCAAAACCATTTAAATATTTTTTCAAACTTGCTAAAGTTGTATTTTCCAATATATTTAATTCTGGAATAATCCCGGTTAATTTTCTATCTTCTGTGAGCAATGCAATTTTGTTTTTGATAGCATCTTGCGGATTTTTTATGACAACTTCTTTGCCTTTTATAAAAATTTTTCCTTCTTTGATAGTTCTTAATCCAAAAATAGCTTCTATAAGTTCTGTTCTTTGAGCCCCCACAAGACCTCCAATACCTAAAATCTCACCTTTTCTAAGTTCAAATGAAACATTTTTAAATGACTTTGAATCAATAGAAGTTAAATTTTCGACCTTCAAGATAACCTCAGCTGGTTTATTTGTCTTTTGCGGAAATCTATCTGACATCTGTCTTCCAACCATGTTCGCAATCATCATGTCAGGGGTAAGTTCTGATATTGACCATGAACCTACAACCTTGCCATCTCTCATTATTGTCACTTCGTCGGCTATTTCAAAGATTTCCTCAAGCTTATGGGAAATATAAATTATCGAAACACCCTTTGCTTTTAAATCTCTTATTATTCTAAACAGATGTTCAACCTCATTTTCTGTCAAAGAAGAAGTAGGCTCATCCATCACTATTACTTTTGAGTTGTAAGATACAGCCTTTGCTATTTCAACAAGCTGTACCTTTGACACAGAAAGATGACCAACAATGGCTTTCGGGTCAACGTCAATCTCAAGTTTTTGTAAAAGTTGTCTGGTATATTCATACATCTTTTTGTGATTGACAAATTTAAAAGGTCCAATGGTAAGTCGTGGAAACCTTCCAAGCCATATATTTTCCATCACATTACGCTGGTTTACTGGTTGAAGTTCCTGATGAATCATTGAAATCCCAAGCTTTATTGCATCTATCGGACTGTGGATATGAACATGCTGTCCATCTAAAATAATATCGCCACTGTCAGGTTTATAAATTCCAAATAAACATTTCATTAAGGTAGACTTTCCAGCCCCATTTTCACCCAAAAGTGCATGAACAGTTCCCTTTTTAATCTTTACTGTCACATTGTCAAGAGCTTTAACCCCTGGAAACTCTTTTGTAATACCGTTCATCTCTAAAATATACTCGGGTTTTGCCATAACAAATACACCTCTTGAAAAAATTTTTCCTCAACAAAACAAAATCAAAATTACTGCCACCTTGCCAATCTTAAAAAAGACTTGCTTGACAAGGTGGCAATCCTAAGTTTTTATAAATTACTGTTCATTAACATATTTCTTCATCTCTTCTAAATTGTCTTTTGTAACTTTCTGATACGGAACCCAGATATATTTTCCATCTGTTATTTCAAAGCCAACATTCTCTTTTGTTGGTTTTTCACCTTTTGCAAGAACATACGCTAAATTGAACGTAGCCTTTCCTTGTGCCTTTGCATCATTCAAAACAGTACCCAAAAGTGTCCCTTCTTCAAGAGCCTGAAGTCCAGGTGTTGTTGCATCAACACCAACAACTGGAACGTATTTGCCATCCTTGAAATATCCTGCTGCTTTCAGTGCTTCAATTGCTCCAAGCGCCATATCGTCATTGTTACAGAAAACTGCTTCAATCTTATCACCAAATGATGCCAAGAAAGCCTGCATCTTTTCTTGTCCTTTTACCCTATCCCACATAGCTGTATCCTGTGCAAGGCATTTTACTCTAATTCCCGCTGCTTCAACTGCCTTGATCGAATATTCAGTCCTCAGGATTGCATCCTGGTGCCCAGGCTCGCCAGTAATCATAACATACTGCATAATACCATCATGATTTTTATCAGCTTCAGGGTGTGATTTCCAGTACTCTGCCATAATTTCACCTTGCAGAGTTCCAGACTGTTCAGCTTTAGCACCAACATAGTAAACTTTGTCCCACTTCTTCATATCTTCAGGAAGCGGTTCTCTGTTGAAAAATACAACCGGAATGTTTGCCTGTTTTGCCTTGTCAATCAGCACACCTGCTGCCGTTCTGTCAACAGGATTGATTGCAAGAGCGTCAACCTTTTTTGTTATGAACAGGTCAATTTTATCATTTTGAGTAGACTGAGAGTTCTGGCAATCAACAAAATCAAGCTTTGCTTTTCCTTCGCCTTCTTTTGCAATTGCATTTCTAACACCAGTCATAAATGTGTCATCAAACTTGTAGATGGCAACACCGATATAAGGTTTGTTGTCCTCTGAGGTTCCACCCGAATTTTCATTTGTGCTCTTTTTGCCACAACCAACAAGAACAAGTGAAATAGCTAAAACAATTGATACTAAAACAACCCAGAATTTCTTTTTGTTTAACATTTACCAAAACCTCCTTATACTATTTAGTTTTTCTATAAAATTTGATTACACTATCAAATTTAAATCAAAATTAATAGCAAATCACTAAATTTATTTGTCAACTTTTCAGTTTTATGAACAAACTAAATGAAAAACTTACTGCAATTTTTTGTGGTCAATTTTTTGCTGTATATTAGAGTTTAACTTGCTGAATTCAGATGTTAAAATAATTTTTAAAGGAGTGTGTAAAAAAATGACCTCAACAAAAAATTTCATATTGAAATACTTTATAATCACAGTTTTTATTTTACTCGCGCTTATTCTGGTGTGGCTGTCTGCAAGTGATTTTCTAATCATTCGTAAAATGGGCAATTTAAATAACTTTTCACAAAACAATTATATAAACTGCGCCGTTATATTGCCTAAAAATGAAATGTATTGGAAAGAATTTTTAGGTGAGTTTGAACAATTTGCTCAGGCACAAAAGGTTTTATCAGAAACAATCTTTTATGAATCTGAACAGGAGGAGGTTTTTGGGTTAAAACTGGCTCTTTTTTCAAAGTTTGATTTTGTCATTATCTGTGATCTTTTTGCCACCAAGGAGATTAAATCTTTAATTGACCAGCTGAAAATGCAAAAAATTAAAGTGATATCTATCTTAAGCAGCAAAAACAAAGACCTTTTTGATACTACGCTGGGTTTTGATTACTTTCAAAAAGGCAGAGTTGTTGCAAGCAACATCGAAACTACAGCAAAAAAGAAAAATTTAGATAAGCTCAAAATTGCAGTCATAACAAATACAATTAACAAAAGTATATCTGATACGCTTGAAGTTGAAGGTATAAAAAGCTATTTAAAAGAAAAAGGAATAGCTTTTTCTGTAGATTTATTTTCAATAGAATATGGAAATGCCATCTCAGAGAAACTTTTAAATAACATAATAACTGCTCAGCAATACAACTGTTATTATACAACAGAAGAGCTTGAGACATTTGCATTTATTGATAGTTTTGTTAAATCTCCTAAAGACTCAAACTTTATTTTTATTGGAGCAGGGGATGATTCCCGGCTTTTAAGATACAGAGATGAAGGACTTATTGATAGGCTTGTTATGCCAAATTACGATGAACTTGCAATTAGATCTATTTTGATTATGAAAGACTTTGAAAAGCTATCTTCTAAAGGAGAATTTATTCCTATATCTATAATTGTTAAGTAGGCTGGTGATTATAAATGAAAATTTTTTTTAACACATACAGGGCAAAACTTATATTTTTTATTTTAACATTTGTTTTTATAACAATTACAATAAATCTTTTGATTCAGATTAATGTCAATTTTCTTCATAACTACTTTGATAGAACATACCACAACATAGAAAGCATAAATACCATAACAAATAACTTTGGAACAATAAGAAGGAGCATTCAATCTTATGTTATTTCAGGAGACTCAGATTCTATTTTAAACGTTTATGATAGCCTGAATTCTATATCTTATGAACTAAATCAGCTCAGTTGTCAGAGCGAAGACGAAATTGTTTATAAAAGAAGTATAACTAATATATACAAAACAATAAATGACAATATTGATATGGTGATACTTTTTAAGAAACAGGGAAAAGATTACACAAAAAAACTTTCTGAAACCATTGAAAGCTTAGAATATGCAAATTATTTTTTGCAAAAGTTTACACAAAGTAAAATAAATCACAGCGTTGAATATTATAATAGTTTGAAAAGTTCTATTCGAAAAATTACAAATACGAATTATGTAGTAATAGTATTGTGGTTTGTGCTATCAATAGTTGTGAGTCTCCTTTTTACAAAAGAGTTAACCGAACCAATATCAAGGCTTGCACATTATTCAAATAAGGTTGCAAAAGGAGAACTCAATTTTTCAATACCAAAGGTTGAACCTACAGATGAACTGGGAATTTTAAATAATTCATTTAGCGACATGCTTGAAAACATCAAAGACATGCTCAAAAGACTTGAAGATAAAGCTGAGCTTGAAAAAGAACTTGCAAAAAAAGAAATAGAAATGGTGAGGTATCAACAGGCTCTACAAGAAGCTGAGTTAAAATCACTTCAATCTCAAATAAATCCTCACTTTTTATTCAATACACTAAATACCCTTGCTCAAATGGCAATGCTGGAAAATGCAGATAAAACTTATGATATGCTTATAAAAACTTCTAATTATCTCAGATATTCTGTCCAAAACATTAATAAACTTGTAACGCTAAATGAAGAAATTGAAAATGTGAAGAATTATGTATTTATTCATAATATAAGATTTAGAAATAAAATCAATCTTGAAATTGATATCGAAAAAGATATTGAAGATGCAAAAATACCAAGCATGATACTTCAGCCCATAGTTGAAAATTCTATCGTTCATGGATTTGCAAAAAAGAGAGAAGGAACAATAAAAATAGTTGCAAAAAAACATTACTCTAATTATGTAAAAATTCAAATTATTGATAATGGCAGTGGTATAGAACCTAAAGTATTAGAAGAAATTACAAAAAAATCTTTTGTTTCTAAGACTTCTACAGGTATAGGTATTGAAAATATCAAAAAACGGCTTGAGTTTTTCTTTGGAATAAAAGAGCCTATTTTTATTGAGTCAAAGAAAAATATTGGAACAACAGTGACAATCACTATTCCCTATATAAACTAATTATTTATAAGGAGTTGAAAAAAATGAAAAAAATTCTTATCTGTGATGATGAGTCTATAGTAATTGAATCAATTTCGCATATATTGAGAAAAAATTTTTCTGAGCAGATGACTATTGATGAAGCTTATGATGGAGAAGAAGCACTGCAAAAACTAATGTTTGAAAATTACCACATAGTTTTTATAGATATTCAAATGCCTGACATGAGTGGAATAGAAGTTATGGAAGAAATTCGAAAAACAAAAAAAGAACCTTTTCCTCTTTTTATAATAATTTCAGCACATGATAAATTTGAATATGCCAGAAAATCGGTTGAACTTGGTGCATTTTCTTATATTCTAAAACCATACCTGGTATCTGATATTGTAAACATAACAAAAAAAGCTTTTGAAGAAATTGATAATATCCTATCTAAGCAAAAGGAGGAAATGGAGAAAAAAAGAAAAATCAAGGCTATGCAATCTTTAATAGAAAATGGACTTTTGTTTTTTATTTTGAACAACAAACTTTTTTCTGACCTTAACCTAAGGCAAATAGAGCAGTTTCTCGAAATTCAGAGCCTTCAGTATGGCATTATTGCAATTGTGAGGTTAGAGCAGGAAAATACATTAAATAATATAGACATTTTAAATGATCTTAAAACTGAAATTAAATCAGCTTTTTCAAATAAATGCGTTGTCTCTTTTTTATCCCCAAGCTCACTCCTATGTATATTCTCAGCTGAAAATGAGACCTATAAAGATGTTTTAAAAGACAAACTACAGAAGATAATCAAAGCCAAAACAGATGCCGAAATACAGATAGGTTTGAGCAGTTTATGCAACCTTTATGATGATTTTGAAGAAGCATTTTACGAAAGCTATAGCAATATAATTTCTGATGATAACCAAGATGTAACAGATTTGTACGTTGAAATAGAGATAATGGAAAAAAGACTTTTAAACTCGCTTTTAAAAACTACTAACATTATTCAAAAACAACAGCAGATTTCAGAACTTATAAAAAAATATATTACGGCATATGGAATCAATCAGGCAAGATACAAAGTAATTCTTTTTGTAATCCAGTTATTAATTGAAATTAACATTAAAGAAAGTGCAAAAGCTATACATGTAATGGAAAAATTTTTGAAAGATATTATTACAATCGACAATGAAAATGAGTTAACTCAAAAGTCATCCGAAATAATTCAGATAATTATCAGCGAAGCAGCAATACAAAAGAAAACATACAGTTCAAGTAACATAGTTTCACAAGCAATTGAATATATCAAAAACAATTTTAAAAGAAATATCTCTTTAGAAGAGATGAGCCAAGTATTGAATATAAGCCCTTACTATTTCAGTAAAATTTTTAAAAAGTCGGTTGGTATAAATTTTAAAGAATACCTGATAAAAATGAAAATAGAGCATGCACAAAAGCTTTTAATAGAGACAAATATGCCAATAAAAGAAATAGCCTATGAAGTTGGATTTGATGACCCTAATTACTTTATCAAAGCATTTAAAAAATATACAGGTTCAACACCTGCTTCGGTAAGAAACAGAAATAAATAAAGGTGAGGAAATAACAATGAAAAAAGTATTAAAGTTTAAAGTAGTCATGATAACACTCACTATTGTTATAATACTTATCGCTCTTTTTTTGTCTGCTTATATTCACTTTTTAAAAAAGATTAGTATTAACCGGCCGCCCAAAATTGGATTTGCAATGAGTACACTAAAAGAAGAAAGATGGTTTTTTGATAGAAAATATCTCATTGATACTGCAAAAAAGAAAGGTTTTGAAGTAGAATGGACCAATGCAAACGAAAATGATATGACCCAGTATCAGCAGGTTAAATACCTTCTTGCAAAAGGTATAGACTTACTTATCATAGTTCCCAGCAGTTACGACTCTGCAAAAAATGCAATTGAACTTGCAAACCAGAAAAACATCCCCGTTATATGCTACGACCGAATAGCCTTAGATGCAAACATAGATGCCTATGTAGGATTTAATAATAAAAAGATCGGCGAAATTATGGCAAAATACCTGCTTAAACAGTCACCTTCCGGTAACTATGTTTTTATCTTGGGAAATCCCAGAGACTATAATACTTATCAAATAAGAGAAGGATATAGAAGAATTTTAGGATCATATATAAACTCCGGCAAAATCAATATTCTTCTTGAAGATTACTGTTATAAATGGAAAAAAGAATATGCATATGAATATGTTGCAAAACTTCTTCAGGCAGGAAAGCGTATTGACGCAATTTTGGCACAAAATGATTCCTTAGCAGAAGGAGCTATTTCTGCTTTAGCTGAAAAAAGACTTGCAGGCAAAGTTCCAGTTGTTGGGCAGGATGCTGAGCTTAGCGCTTGCAGAAGGATTGTAAATGGATATCAGCTCATGACAGTATACAAACCAATCAAAAAGCTATCTGATCTTACAATAGAAATTGCTGAAAAGATTATTAAAAAAGATAAATTACCTTATACTAAGAATTTTGTTAATAACGGGTATAAAATGGTTCCGGCATATTTGGTTGAGCCTGTTGCTGTTACAAAAAATAACATAAATCTTATTATCAAAGATAATTATCATTCATATGAAGAGATATTCGGAAAATAAAAACAAATCATATAATCTTATCATAAATAAGAGCAGGCACTGTTTTTAAGAGTACATGCCTGCTCCATTTTTCAAACCTTAAACACCTGCATTGCCTGATACAGGTCTTGGGCTAAAATATTTAGTCTTTCAATCATGGCTTTTAGTTCTTCAATTGCAGCTAATTGTTCTTCAGTTGATGCTGAAACTTCTTGGGTTGAGGCTGCAGTTTCTTGAGAAATAGCTGAAATATTTTCTATACTTTCAATTATAGATGTTTTCTCTTTGTCTATTGATAAGATTAATTTATTTATACTTTCTACTTTTTCGAATAATTCTTCAATTGCAGACTTTATTTTACCAAACGCACCTGTGACAGTCTCAACAGCTGTGTTTTGATTATTTATAACAAGTTCCACTTTGTCTGCTATCTCCTGTGCTTCTTTTGTTTGATTTATTATTTTCTTTATTATCTCATCAACCTCGCGCGTTGATTCTTTTGACATATCAGCAAGTTTGCGAATTTCGCTCGCAACAACTGCAAAGCCTCTTCCTGCCTCACCCGCCTTTGCTGCCTCTATTGATGCATTAAGTGCAAGCAGTTTTGTCTGCTCAGATATGCTACCAAGAAGATTAATTATTTTCCCAATTGATTTTGAATAATCGGTCAATTGATTTATTGTTCTTATCATTGAATCTGTAATATTTACAGTGTCAACAGTTGCTTTATCTAAGCTTTTTACAGCATCGGAGCCATCTTCTGAAAGCTCAAATACATCTTTTGAAAGTTTATTTATTTGTTCTATTGAATAAACAATAGCTTCTATTTTCTGACCAAACTGTGATACTATTTCAGAAACATTTGTAGCTTCTTTTGCCTGATTGCCTGCACCCTCAGCGATCTCTTGAATTGCTCGTGCTATTTCGTTTGAAGCAGCCGACGTTTCACTTGCTATTGTTGTCAGGGAAGTTATTGAGGATGTTACCTGCTGTGTCAAATTTACACCCTTTTCTATAAGTTTTTTAATGTTCTTGGTCATATTGTTAAAGCTTCGTGAAAGACTCCCTATCTCATCACTGCGCCTTATATTAATGGTATTTGTTAAGTCGCCTTTTTCTGCTATCGCCATAACATCGGTTATTTTTTCAATATCCTTTACTATTTTTAGAGCAAAGATGATGCCAAACACAATAGCAATTAATGTAAATACAACTGTAAGTAATATAATTACGCTTTCCATACTGCGTGCACTTTTTACTATTGCACTAACCGGTATCATACCCACTACAGTCCAGTCAAAATACTGAGTTTTTGAAAAAGTTATAAGATATGGTTTTTGCTGATAAACTGTTTCAAAAGCCCCTCCTTTTTTGCCAGCCTCAACCTGAGATAAAACTTTTTGTACAAGTCTTTCGTTTGGTTTTAGCTTTTGATTCATTTTGTTTTCCCAATCTAATGGAAGCACTATCTTGCCACCAGCTAAAAGACCTATAGTTGTGACGCCTTGCTTTGAGAGTTCTGTAGATTGAAGCTTTTCTCTTAGCCACTCTTCCTTTATATCCAAAAGCATTACGCCTTTTATCTGGTTAGTTTTCAAATCTCTAAATTGAAATCCAATTGAACATGCATAAGCAGGAATCTGACTGTTGTTATTTTCAGCAACCTCATCAAAGTTTTCTCTATGAGAATCAATCAAAACATATCCTGCCGAATCCATAATCGTTTTGTACCATTTTGAATTTTCTATTTTCTGAAAATCAAAATAATCTAAAACTAAAGGTGGAAACATCAATGAAGTTTGTCTATTTGTTAATATGTACGCACCAGAGAACATTTCAGATGTAACTACAAGATTTGCAATAATATTTTTTTGCATCTTGGGCTATTTTTGCCTTTTCATTTTCGTCCTTTAGATTTTGGCTTTCTCCTGTGCAAAAAGATTGTATGCTGTCATTTGACATAATCTGAATTGCAGCGTTTTTTGCTGTTTCAAATAAGATTTGAAAATACTGTGCTGTTGAGTTTGTCGCAATCAAATATGACTTTTTGCTTTCGCTTATCACTGCATTTACTGCTTTTGACACAGAAAATATATCAATAATAGTTATTGGTATTAATAGCAATGTTAATACAAAAATACTAAGTTTTTGAGCAAGGCTACCTTTTTTGGATAACTTTTGTATTGCATTTGTTCTAAGTTTTATCCATGAGTTCATAAACAGCCACCTTTCTTAATATATTTCAGATTCTAAAGTCAAATTTTTAAATTGCACCCAAAAGTTTAAAAGGCCATAGCTTTCAAACTTGTTAGAATATATTCATCTTATGGAATATAATAATACCCGTTTAAAGCTATGGCCTTTCAAAATTGATATTTTATGCTTTCTTTCTTGACATAATATCAAGCCATACTGCAAATACAAGGACAAGACCTTTTACAATAAGCTGGTATGAATACTCCATATTCAAAAGACTCATACCGTTGTCGATACTTGCCATAATTAAAGCACCAATGATGGCACCCGGAACTGTTCCTTCACCACCAAGCGTGCTTGTGCCACCAAGTATTGCAGCAGCAATTGCATCAAGTTCCATGTTTGTTCCCGCACCGGAGGTTGCAGCGTCAAGTCTTGATGTTAATACAATTCCTGCCAAAGCAGATAAAAATCCCATCAGGATAAAAATCTTCATTGTAATATTTTTAATATTTATACCAGAAAGGCTTGCAGCTTCTTTGTTTCCTCCTATCGCATAAACATATTTACCAAATGTTGTGTTTTGTGAAATAAAAGTCAGTAGTATAGTAAATATAACTAATATGAGAACAGGAATTGATATACCTTCATAGCTTATCATAACACCTGTAAATGCTGCTATCAATGCAATTACAACAGCTGCTTTTGCAATCTCTAAGCCCATCGGCAATACTTCCAGGTTATATTTCTTTCTTCTATTTCTTTGATTAATTGTCAAAAGCAAGTATCCAACAATTAAAACAGCTCCAAACACAATGCTCAAAGCTTTATTTAAATATCCTTGACCGATAAATGTAAAACTCTCCTTAAAGGGTGAGATAGTGATACCCTTGCTTGCTAAAAGCACGCCACCTCTGAATATTAGCATTCCTGCCAGAGTAACAATAAATGCTGGAACACCTCTGTATGCTATCCAATACCCCTGCCAGATACCAATCAATATGCCTATCACAATTACTGCAAGAACTGTTGCTGGTGTTGACCAGCCATGCCATACTTGCAATACACCTGCAATTGCTCCTGTAAATCCAACAACAGAACCAACTGACAGGTCAATGTGTCCTGCAACAATGACAAATACCATTCCTATTGCAACAAGTGCGGTGATCGCCATCTGTCTTGCAAGCATTGAAAGATTTCTTGGGGTCAAAAAATTTCCATCAGTAAGTATTGTAAATATGGTCCAGATAAGAAGTATGGCAATGATAAGAGTGTAAGTACGCAAGTTCTTTTTCAAATTCATACCTTATCTTCCTCCTGTTGCTAAAGTCATAATCTTTTCCTGAGTTGCCTCATCGGCCATGAGTTCTCCTGCAATTTTGCCCTTTTGCATAACAAGTATTCTATCAGACATACCCAAAATCTCAGGAAGTTCTGATGAAATCATGACAATTCCAACACCATGTTCTACAAACTGGTTCATAAGATTATAAATCTCAAACTTTGCACCAACATCAATACCTCTTGTAGGCTCATCCAAGATCAAGACCTTTGGATTTGCCAAAAGCCATTTAGCTATGATGACCTTCTGCTGGTTACCACCGCTTAGGTTTTCAACTCTCTGAAAAGGTGAAGCTATTTTTATTCTGAGCTTCCCAACATAATCTAAAGCTGTGCTAAGCGACTTTGGAATATTTATTATCCCGCCGTTGGCAAACTTCTGATAGTTCGGGAGTAAAATGTTGTCCTTTATATCCATCATGAGCACAAGCCCATATCGTTTTCTGTCTTCTGAAAGATAGCATATCCCGTGCTCTATCGCCTCTCTTGGATTATTTATCTCTATCTTCTTTCCATCAAGCCAGATTTCTCCTTCTTTTCTTCCGGGATATGCACCAAATATGCTCATAAAAAGCTCTGTTCTTCCTGCCCCCATGAGACCTGAAATCCCTAAAATCTCTCCTTCTTTTATCTCAAAGCTTACATTATCAATAATTTTCTTTTCTGGATTGTCTTTGTCATAAACAGAAAAGTTTCTAACTTCCATAATCGTTCTTTTTGCCTTGTGCGGTACTTTTGGAAACCTTTGGGTAAGTTCACGACCTACCATTCTTCGTATTATCTCATCTTCTGTTAATGCTGATATTGGATCTGTTGAGATTGTCTTGCCGTCTCTTAAAACTGTTACTGTGTCTGCTATCTCAAAGATTTCTTCAAGCCTGTGAGATATATATATGCATGTTACACCGTGGTTTTTGAGATCTTTCAAAATTCTAAAAAGCTGTTTTGTTTCACTTTCTGTAAGTGCTGCTGTTGGTTCATCAAGTATTAAAATCTTACTATCTTTTGAAATAGCCTTTGCAATTTCTACCATCTGTTGCTGGCCTATTCCTAAATTTTCAACCTTTTCATAAACATCTATCTCAATGTTCAACTTTTCAAAAAGTTTTTTGGAATCTGCATAAACCTTGTTCCAGTTTATAATCCCGTTTACAACAGGTTCTCTGCCAAGAAAGATATTTTCGCCAACAGTCATACCCTTTACAAGAGTAAGCTCTTGGTAAATTATTGCAACCCCTGCATGTTCGCTGTCTTTTATGTTTCTAAAATGTTGTTTTTTGCCTTCAATAAAGATATCCCCCGAATAAGTCCCATATGGATACACACCGCTTAATATCTTCATCAAAGTTGACTTACCCGCACCATTTTCACCAACAAGAGCGTGGATTTCGCCTTTTTTAACTTTGAATGTTACATCGTCAAGTGCTTTGACGCCCGGAAATTCCTTTGTTATGTGAACCATTTCAAGAATATACTCGCTCATCTCGACTTACCACCTTCACCCATTCAAAATTAAATTCTGAGAAGGGGAAAAACGCTTCCCCTCCCCAGAAAAACAACAGATTTTATAGCTAACCCTCCAGATTATTTCTTCCCATAAACCTGTTCTTTTGTAAACCAACCACTCTGGATTAATACCTTATCGATATTGGACTTATCAACTGCAACAGGTGTTAAAAGTATTGATGGAACATTGAATTTTCCATTGTAAACTTTGCCGTTTACATCTTTGAGCTGAGAAACTTTCTTGCCTTTTGCAAGCTCAACTGCAACCTCTGCTGCTTTTTTAGCAAGAAGTCTTACATCTTTGAACACTGTCATTGTCTGTGTTCCTTCAACGATTCTCTTAACTGCTGCAAGGTCAGCATCTTGACCTGTTACAACAACTTTTCCAGCAAGTCCCTGAGCTTTGAGAGCTTGAATAATTCCACCTGCCGTTCCATCATTTGGTGCTAAGATTCCTTGGACATTATTTTTTGCTGCAGTGAGTGCATTTTCACAAAGTCTCAATGCTTCTTCTGGTTTCCAGTCTTTTACTGGCTGGTCAAAGAGAACTTTTACTTTGCCGCTCTTTACAAGTGGTTGGATGTACTTCATAGCACCTTGGTAAAAGAGTGTTGCATTGTTGTCTGTAGGAGCACCTCTGAACACGAAATAGTTCCCCTTTGGAACCTTCGATGTCAAGTATTTGCCCTGAAGCTCACCAACTTTTACATTGTCAAATGAAACATAAAGGTCAACATTAGCATTTTTGATTAATCTGTCGTATGATATAACTTTTACGCCAGCTTTATGAGCTTCATCAATGATAGATGTAAAAACTTCTGCGTTGTTTGGAACTATAACCAGAACATCTATACCCTGGCTGATAAGATTTTCGCATTGTTCTTTTTGCTTGACATCGTCCATGTTAGCAGCTTGTACTAAAACTTTTGCACCAAGCTTTTGAGCTGCTTTTACAAACTCGTCTCTGTCTTTGTGCCATCTTTCCTCCTGCAATGTTGCAAGAGATAAACCAATTTTAATCTGTTTTGAAGTTTTTGCTTTTGCATACTTTGGAACAACTGCAAAGCCTATACCAATTATGAAAGCTACCGCAACAACAATGGAAACAATTCTTAGTAGTGACTTTTTCATTACAATTTGACCTCCCTCTTAGATTTTTTTGTTTGATTTGCAATATCATTTTAACAACAAATATTATCAAAAACACTATTATTTTTTGACATATTGGTGGAATTATTAAACTTTCCTTACAAAATGAATAGCACTTTTTTGAACTCAAAAAATTACTATAGGGCAAGCTATATGTAAATGTTATAATGATTTTTGAGGGAGGCAAAAATCAAAGATGAAAAAAAGATTGCAAAACCTGAGTTTTAGAATAATGGTATTTTTCAGTGTAATTATATTTGTATTAATTGCGTTATATGATATCTATAATATAAGGTTCATTAACATCTCTGAGAAAAAAGCAAATTTTAAAAACTCTGTTCGGATCATGATGATATTGCCGCAAAACCAAACATACTGGGACTGGTTTTTGAATGAGTATAAAGATATCTCGGAAAAACAGAAAATTATAACAGACATTGTTTTTTATAACACTCCAAAAGATGCATACAAACTTTTAAAACTGGTAACTGTCACAAAACCTGATGCTATTGTAATGTGTAATATATATAATTCCAAAGATATTGCCCAAGTTCTCTCCTCTATAAAAAACAACAATATTTTTATAGTATCTTTATTTAACGATATGCTCTTCAGATACGAAGACGTTTTTGTAGGCATTGACTACTATTACAAAGGCAAAATAGCCGGAAAGATTATATATAACGTTTTAAATAAAAAAAATAATATGCCTGAGAGACTAAAAATTGCTATTGTAAACCCTTTTTATACAACAATCGGCGGGACGCTGGAAGTAAAAGGACTCACAGACTTTTTGAAATCCAAAGGAATAAAAAATATAAACATAAAGAATTTTAATTTTGAATACTTTTCATTTCCATCTGAAGAGCTTACAAGACAGCTTATTTTAGAAGATAAGCAAAAATTCAATGTCATCTATATAGGAAGCGAAACAGACACACTTACAATTGCTCAGAATATAATAACCTTCAACAAGCTTGACCAGTTTATTGTAATTGGCGCTGGCACCAATCAGAAGCTTCAAAAGTATGTAAGAGAAAGGATAATAAACGGAATTATAAACGACAATGGCAAACTGATTGCTCAAAAGTTGTGTGAAGCAATACTCAGCTGGAAAAGGTTCGGCCATGCTTCCTCTTATATATCTACAAACTTCAATGTCATGGAATAAAGGTGATTAAAAATGAAGTTTTTTTCAGTACAAAGCAAACTTTTGGCATTTTTCTTCATTATTATTCTCTCCTTGCTTGCAATAGACATCTTAATCCAATACAACAATAACTACCTTGTTAGTTTGGTAAATGAAACTTTTGAAACTATAAACACCATAAATATTACAAAAAAAGATATATCTTCTTTGAACTCAAACCTCCAGCGATACCTAATTTCAGGGGATTCTGACTCTATGCTTTCTGTATACGGGTCGCTCAATTCAATAGATGAAAAATTATCTGCTCTTGAAAGTAAAATACTTACAAAAGAAGAGTATTTATACTATACAAATTTAATTACAATCTTTGAGTACCTCAGCAAGCTAACAGAACGACTTGTAATTTACAAGAAAGGTAACTTGCCGTTATCTAAAACTTATTCTGAGTATATTGATTTTTCTAATTTTCTTAACCTCTACCTCGAAAAATTCAGTGAACAAAAGATAAAATTCACAATGGAGATCCATCACAAAGCGCAAAGACAGTTAAATACCATTCGAAAAATCAATAATCTGGTAATTCTCATATGGACCTTATTTGCATCTTTACTGAGTATCATTTTTAGCAACACATTTACAACGCCAATTATTAATCTTTCAAAGGTCGCAAACAAGATAGCACATGGTAATCTTGAAACACAGCTTCCTGAGTATTCCGCAAACGATGAGGTCGCAGTTTTGTACCAGTCTTTTTCTAATATGATTTCTAACATCAAAGACATGGTGAAAAAACTTGAAGAAAAAGCTGACCTTGAAAGAATGTATGCTCAACAAAAGATTGAAGCTATAAAATACAGGCAAGCTTTGCAGGAAGCAGAACTTAAAAATCTACAGGCTCAAATTAACCCTCATTTTCTTTTCAATACTCTAAATACCATACTTCAGATAGCTATGTTTGAAAATGCAAAGCAAACTTATGAGATTTTGCTCAGAACCTCTAATTATTTAAGATATGTGGTTCATAACATAACCAGAGTTGTTAAGCTTGAAGAGGAAATAGAAAACGTTAAAAACTACATGTTCATATATCGCATGAGATTTGGTGACAGAATAAAATTAGAAATAGATGTGGAAAATGAAACAAAGCTTCTTTTGATGCCATGCATGATACTGCAACCACTTGTAGAAAACGCTATTATTCACGGGTTTAAAGAGAGTGAATATGGAACAATAAAGATTTTAGCAAAGAAGAACGAAGATATGGTAATTATAGAGGTGTCTGACAATGGCAAAGGAATTGAAAAAGAAACACTGGAAGATTTAAAAAACTTTTCATTTGAACACAATAAAACAACAGGGATAGGCATTAACAATATTGCAAAACGTCTTTCGTATTTTTATAACATAGAAAGTCCTCTTTATATAGACTCAAATTCTGAGGGTGGAACAACAGTAACAATAAAAGTGCCTTTTATAACAGATATTTCAAAACTTCCAAAACAAGAGGTGAACAATATATGACATACAAAATATTAATTGCTGATGATGAAAAGATAGTTGTTGATTCAATAAAATTTATCCTCGAAAATAACTTAGATGAAGATATTGAAATCTCCACTTTTACTCTTGGTAGAGAAGCACTTGAGAATTTGCTCTTTTACTCATATCATATTGCCTTTGTTGATATCAAAATGCCAGACTTAGACGGACTTGAACTTATTGAAGAGTTCAGAAAAATGAGAAATTCCGAATTCCCTCTATTCATCATAGTCTCTGCTTATGACAAATTTGAATTTGCTAAAAAAGCAATAAAAGAAAAAGCTTTTGCATATATTTTAAAACCATATTCAATAGAAGATATAGTCTTGACAGTGCAATCCGCAATAGCTCATATAAATAGTATTCTGGCAAAGACAAAAGAAAATATAGAAAAAAATGCCCAGCTGATTGTTATGAGAAATTTACTTGAAAACAGTTTTATACCCACACTTATCTTCAAAAATGTCTTTGATATAGTGGATATAAACCAATATGAAAAAATTTTTGGAATAAACCTTAAAAGTGGGATTTTAATGGTGCTGTCACTCAAGGATAAAAGCGATTTTGTTTCAAGTTTTAAAGAACTGGATAACATTCGAAAAGATTTAAAAATATCATTTGAACACAAGGCTTTGACTTCAATAGGTATGGGAGAATATTTGATATGTTTTTTCTCTGCTTCTTCTCAGAAAGAGGCGGAAGGTTTAAAAGAAAAAATCCAAGAAATTTTGAAACAAAAACCATACTGGAACAATGTCAAGATAGGATTCAGTGATTTTTATTATTTAGACGAAGGTTATGAAAACGCATTTTGGGAAGCTTACTACTCAACGCTTGACATTGATTCATCAGATGAAAATGAAGAAAATGAACATCTCCTTCTTTTGACTGAAAATTTAGAGGGAAAACTAATTCATTCAATCAACAACCCAACCCAAATTCCTGTGATAGAAAACTATATAAATCAGCTGTGCAGGCTTTATGTTGAGCTTTTTGGCGAAAATAACTTAAAATATAAGGTGATAAAACTTATTATTATGCTTTTGCTTGAAACTGGCATTGAAAATAGAAACGAATCAATAGATATAGAAAAACTTATTGCACAAATTCTGAATTCTTCTTCTGAACAAATTGTGGAGATTTTTAAAAAAGCTTTACTAACACTCTTTAGCAAAGCAAAGATAAAACACGACCAGATTATAAACAATGATTCCATCAACAAAGCAATAGAGTTTATAAACCAAAATTACAATCAAGAAATTACACTTTCTCAAATAAGCACAGCATTTAATTTTAATCCGTACTATTTTAGTAAGCTTTTTAAAAAATATACTGGTGTGAGCTTTAAAACATACCTAACAAAACTAAGGATTCAAAATGCTTGTCAGCTTTTGAAGAATTCATCAAAGAGCATAAAGGAAATATCCTTTGCAGTAGGTTTTTCAGACCCGAACTACTTCATCAAGGCTTTTAAAAAGTTTACAGGTATGACACCTTCGGCATACAGAAGCTTACCAGATGAATCAAAGCCACTCTAAATTAAAAAGAGGGATGATTTTATGAACTACATTTATAGAAGTAAAAAAGCGGTCAAAAAAAGTAGAATTAAAATTCTTCTTATCCTTACCCTGATATTCTTTGTAACAGCTTTAATAATCTTTATATTTTACTATCCAAAATTTGACAATAAAAAACAACAAATAATAAAACCTACAAAAGTCAGAATTGGTTTTGCAATGGGCACATTAAAGGAGGAAAGATGGTTCAAAGACAGAGACATTTTAATTGCCAAGGCACATGAGAGAGGGTATGAGGTTGAATGGGTAAACGCAAACGAAAACGATGTTGAGCAGATTAATCAAGTAAAATATCTATTGAGTAAAAATATTAATATTTTGATTATTGTTCCTAATAACTATGAAAAATGTAGTGGTGCTGTGAATTTAGCTAAAAAAAGAGGTATAAAGGTTATAAGCTATGACAGACTTGTAAAAAACAGTGACATTGATGTGTATATTTCATTTAACAACTACAAAGTAGGAGAACTGATGGCAAAATGGCTTTTAAAAAGCGTTCCACGTGGGAATTACGTTTTTTTGCTCGGAGATCCTGGAGATTACAATGTGCAGATGATAAAAGAAGGGTACCACAAGGTATTGGATTCATTTATTAATAAAAAGCAAATAAATAATATTCTGGAGAAATATTGTTACAACTGGCGAAAAGAATATGCTTATAACTATATTAATAATCTTTTAGAAGAGGGAAAAAGAATTGATGCGGTTTTAGCTTCGAACGACTCTCTTGCTGAAGGTGCAATCATGGCACTTTCTGAAAAGAGGCTTGCAGGAAAAGTGCCTGTTACAGGACAGGATGCAGACATCTCAGCATGTCAGAGAATTGTCAAGGGTACTCAACTTATGACTGTTTACAAACCTATTGACAGACTTGTTGATCTTACACTTGAAATAGTTGACAAGTTGATTAAAGAAGAACCACTCAAATCTGTTTATATGCTAAACAATGGCTACAAAAATGTTCCAACCTTTTTTATAGACCCTATCGGTGTTGATAAAAGCAACATCAATGATACCGTGATAAAAGATAATTTTCATACATGGGATGAGGTATATATAACAAAGTAATTTGTTTATTCCATCACCAGATGGGAGGGCCCAAAAATCATGTGCAAAGCAAAAGTTTATATTGGCACATCTGGTTTTTCTTATTCACACTGGAGAGGCATTTTCTACCCGGAAAATTTGCCATCTACAAAGAGATTTGAGTTTTATACAAACTACTTTCAAACAACAGAGATAAACTCAAGCTTTTACAGACTTCCCCAAGAAAAAACCATTTTAAACTGGTACTTTTCTTCACCTGATAATTTTGTTTTTTCTTTAAAGGCTCCAAAGGCTATAACTCACTTAAAAAGATTTTTAGAAGTTGAGGAAGAATGGAATAAGTTTGAAAACAGGATAAAACTCTTAAATGAAAAACTTGGTCCAGTACTTTTGCAACTTCCGCCAAGTTTTAAGGCTGATGATGAAAATATAAAGAGAATTTCAGAGTTTTTAGACGGAAAGGAAAACTTTAAATTGGCAATTGAATTCAGGCACAAAAGCTGGTGTGATGAAAAAATTTTTGAAATTTTAAAAAGTTTTAATGTTGCGTGGGTGATAGCAGACTCTTCCCGGTATCCAAAAGCAAAAGTTATAACAGCAAATTTTACATATATTCGCCTGCATGGACCAAAAGAAATGTTTTCTTCTTGTTATTCAGATGATGAACTCTATAACCTTGCAAATGAAATAAAAGAATACTCTAAAGTTTGTAACCAGATATATGTGTATTTCAACAACGATTTTAACGGTTATGCAGTAAAGAATGCTGAGACTCTGATAAACATTGTTAATAATACAATTTAAAAAAAGGCCTCCCTTCATAGGAAGCCTTTTTTAATTACCAGTAGCCGCTCCAGTATCGTGATATTCTTACTAATTTATTTTTCTCATTTGCCATCTAACTTCTCCCATCTTTTCTTTAACAAGAAAGCTGCCATTTTAGGCTGTCTTTGTCTTGTAAATACACCTTTCCTGTTGCCCATTACTCTGTGAACAGCCTGCTTTGTTGCAAAGTCTGCAAAATTCCAAACATGCTCGCCTACTACAAAATCTAACCTGTCAAAAACCTTGTGAAACTTTTCCAGCATTCTACATTGATACTCTTCAGAAAACATAACAGGCGGGGCGCTGTGAAATCCAGCTATTGTGTCTGCTCCATATAAGGTCGGAATATCACCAGCAAAATTCAGAAATCTCTATAATATTTTAAAAAGCTAAAAAATTCTTTAAAAATTTTAAAATTCTTATGTTGCAATATATAAAAACTAAATAAATTAAAAACTGGATATTGTAAGAAAGGGGCTATCCAATTATCTTTTTGGACAGCCCCTAAAGTTTTTTACGTTATTTTAAAGTTTGCTAACTATTGATTTTGTAAAATAATTGTAGAAATAGACCTCGCAGAAGATTTCCCGCTAAAGATTTCTCCAGCTATTTTTATACCAAATTCTATTTCTTCCTGATTTTTGTTAAAAATAACTATTACCAAGCTATTATCATTATTTCTGCCTACTAAAACTTCAAGTTTTGGATTATTACAATTACTTGCGACAATTTTAGCTCCCGGCTTTATAAATTTTGAAAAATGCCCAATATAATAATATGCATTTTGATAGTAAATCTTTTTCTCATTTTTATCAACAACTATCGGGGCATCGCAAAAATTGCCAACATGATTGGGACCTCCAACTGTGTCAAGAACAATATTCCAATCCATAAATCCAATTGTGTAGCTGTTAAAATCTCCAATTATCTCATGAGCATACCTTTCTCCAAGCTCCCAGGAACCAAGCTTTACTCCACCTTCCTGACAACCTTCGGTAAACACTAAATTGACATAAGGAAACTCTTCTTTTATTTTTTTGAGCTGGTCAAAATGGTCCCCTCCATACCAGTGGAATGCAACTCCCCACACATACTTTGCAGCGTCTTTGTCACTCAAAATTGTTTTTACCCTATCATATATGATATCTTTGTTGTGGTCCCATATAAGTATTTTTATATGGGAAAGCCCTTCTTCCTCAAGAGTTGGCCCTAAGTAATCCTTCACAAAATCTCTTTCTTCTTCAGCTGTGTATATACACGACTCCCACACCTGAGTTGCCATAGGCTCATTTTGAACTGTCACTGCCCATATATCAATTCCTTCTTCTTTATATGCTTTTATGAATTTGCAGAAAAATCTTGCCCATGTTTTTTTATACTCATCCTTTAGCTTTCCACCATGGCACATATCACCGTTTGTTTTCATCCATGCAGGCGGACTCCAAGGTGAAACAAGAATTTTGAGATCTGGACAATATTCCTTTATTCTTTTTAAAAGAGGAATTACCATCTTTTTGTCTCTCTCAATGTTAAAATATTTAAGATCAGTATCACCTTCAACATCATCACAGCTATAGCTGTCTGTACAAAAATCACAGCTGTTCATATGGATTCTACAGAGTTTGTAGCCAAGCCCATCTTTTGGATCAAAGTAACCTCTTAAAATCTCTTCTTGTTGCTGGGGTAAAAGTGACAGTATATTTACCGCGGCAGCCTCCGTAAGTGCTCCTCCAAATCCTATTACCTCTTGAAATGTACAAGATGGATCAATTGTTATAATAGTCTCATTTTTTATTTTTTGGCACTCTTTTATATTGTCTACTTGCTGCATAGGAATACTCTGATCCTTGGCAGTTACGTAACTTGCAATTTTTTTAAACATTTCTAACCTTCCTCCTTTTGGATTTCTAATTAAATGAGTTAGTGCTGGAATATATATTCATTCTACTTCAAGAACTTTTTTCGAGTAAATACACTGAATTTTAGAAAAGGTCTCAATTTTGTTGAAAAAATAGCTTTAAGTACTTACCTTTACCCCTTTACAGCACCCAGGGTAACCCCTTTTGTAACCTGTTCGTTCAGCACAATATACACAATTAATGATGGCAAAGCTACTATTGTTATTACAGCAAACTGGACTGCATAGTTAGATGCATATTGACCTGCAAAGTTGTAGACTGAAAATGGTAGAGTCCTGAACTTGTCGGATGTTAGGTATGTTGCTGCCATAATAAATTCGTTCCATGTATTTAAAAAGGTGGTAACGGTCACAGTCACAATAGCAGGCTTTGAAAGAGGCAGAATAATCTGAAACAGGATTCTAAATATACTGCAGCCATCTATGATTGCCGACTCTTTTAAAGCTCGTGGAATACTTCTTATAAACCCTGTCATCAAAAAAAAGAAGCACAGCTGTGCTTCTTTTGTTGAAACTACTTTTCCCTTGCCACGTCAAAACATACCATCTCTTATTAAAACTTGTAATTCTTTGTGTTATTGTCAATACCTTTTAGGTTCTTTCCAAAGTCACTTAAATAAATTTTAATTTTCGTTTATAATGAGCAGAGGTTAAAAAATTAAGATAAAAGTTATTAAGAGAATTATGTATGGTCACTGTAGTTTTGAATGGTTTATAAAGTCAGCTGTTTTGGCACTACTGGGCAGTATAATTAAAGTCTGCCATGAAAAATGCATTGATTTAAATGATGTAGTAAATAGCAAGGTTTTTGAAAACATTTTGAAAACTGACAAAAAAGATTTGCTCAAAGCATCGCTACTCAGTTTTTTAAATGCAGTAGTGGATAGAATTGAACAGAGTGAAAACAAAAATCTAATCGTCAAAGCAGCCATTAACTTCATTGAAAAAAACTATAACAAAAACATCACATTAGAAAGTATTGCAAAAGAGGTATATGTAACACCTGCGTATTTGAGCATTCTATTTAAAAGAGAATTGAAGATTAATTTTGTCGATTACCTGCACAAAATTAGAATTCAAAAAGCTCAGGAACTTTTGAAAAATCAAAATTTAAAAACATACCAAGTTGCAAATATGGTTGGTTTTTCTAATGAGAAGTATTTTTCTCAACTGTTCAAAAAGTATACTGGACTTACACCAACACAGTACAGGGAGAGCTTGCTTTGAAAAATTTATTGTGCCTTATAAACAAGCTCTCCTCCAACATATACCTCCTTTACATTTAAATCCTCATCCATCAATACAAAATCTGCCCTAAAGCCTTCTTTTATCGCACCGCACTCAAGAGAAAGAAGCCTTGATGGATTGTAAGTTGCTGAGCGCAGTGCGTCTTCTAATCTAATTCCAATTTTTGTTAAGTTCTTTATTGCCTTATCAATTGTCAAGGTGCTGCCAGCTATTGTGCCATCTGCTAATTTACAAATTCCATTTTCAACCTTCACATCTAAGGCCCCCAAACTATACTCACCATCAGAAAGGTCTGTTGCAGAAATAGAATCACTAATTAATATAATATTCTCAGGACCTTTTAGCTTGTAAGTAAGCTTTATAATCTCAGGAGACAGGTGAATAAGATCGCAAATTAGCTCTACTTTGATGCTGCTCAAAAGCGCATATGTAGTAATAGAATTCTGCCTGTGATGAATTTGGGGCATTGCGTTAAAAAGATGAACAATATTTTTGGCACCAAGCAGGTGCGCTTGTTTTGCCTGTTCAAAACTGCTTTCTGTGTGCCCAAGAGAAATATTAATCCCATGTTCAACAGCTTTTGAAATAAACTCATTGGGATTTTCAAGTAGCTCTGGTGCAAGCGCAATATCTATAATTTTTTCTTCACAATTAAAAATTAATTCTTCCAATTTCTCAACTGTCGGTTTCTGCAAAAACCTTTTATCATGTGCACCTTTCTTTGCAGGATTTATAAATGGCCCTTCTAAGAATATTCCAGGAATGTTTAGTTTAAAATCTGGATCCTTCTTTGCTTCTTTAATAGTTTTAGCAAGCTTATATATATTCTCAAAAGGAGCTGACACAATTGTTGGTACAATAGTTGTAACACCATGTTTAAAATAGTAATT
Organism: Caldicellulosiruptor obsidiansis OB47; assembly: GCF_000145215.1. Taxonomy (NCBI): domain Bacteria; kingdom Bacillati; phylum Bacillota; order Caldicellulosiruptorales; family Caldicellulosiruptoraceae; genus Caldicellulosiruptor; species Caldicellulosiruptor obsidiansis. The sequence continues at coordinate 105,619 of NC_014392.1, read as the reverse complement.
TTGGATAGTTTTCGCATCATCTGCTGTAGTATTGAAAAAATCAACACCGCCAATACCATGTGTATGTTTGTCCACAAATCCAGGTGAAAGAACAAAATCTCTTTTGTCTATAATTTCATCCTCTGCAGTATCAATTCCTTCTTGCGTTCCCAAAATTATTCCATCTTCCACAACCAAAACATTGTCTTTGATAAATGAATACCCATTAAAAATCTTTTTGACCAAAATGTATTTTCTCATGATTGAAAATACCTCAAAATATTGTTTTGTTTTCTTTTTTACAAACTTAATTCGATTTTTTTAAATCATATGTCAAAGTATTTTTAGTACTGAGAATGATTATTTCGTTATAGGTGATATATTCTTATTATTTCATTTATTATATCTTTGCTCACATATGCACCGCTATTGCTTTGATATTCATCTATTAGCTCTTTTAATCCTTTTTGCTAATTATTTCCTTCTCAAAAGCAGCACACAAAATACCCAACGTGCCAGTCGAGTTTATTCCATACTTTTTACAGATTTTTTGTACTGGTTTATCATTTGAAACACAAATAATTTTTTATTGGAATGCTATTGAAATTACGAGTCTATCATAAACTGAAAGAGCTTTGAACTTTTTTAACTCCTGAAAAAACCTATATCCCTCTTCTGTTTCAAGATTTGCAATATCATATCCTAAATCCTTGAGTTTCTTAACAACCTCAGCTGGTAGCTCCTTTGATACAACGAAACCTGAGACAAAGACTTTTGAAAAAACCTGAAGGGGAATTTCAAGATAGCTTAGCCTTTGAAAATCTATTATCACATTTGTATCAAGTATTGCTACTTTATCTATGAGTTTCTTAATCTTCTCTCTCATCCATCATCCACTTCTTTGTGTTTTCTCTTGCTTCTTCAACACTAATTCCAAGAAGTTCTGCCACCTTGTTAATTCCTATCTGTTCCTTCATAAAAAGCATTCTTACTATCTTCTCATGAGCAGTATTTTTTTTGAAGTATGGCATTGGATCAGGTTCTTTTTTAGTGTAACCTTTCATGTTCAAGTATTTCAGCCATTTTTGATATTCTTTATCACTGATATATTCATAGTCGTTTAAAACATGCAAAAGAGCTTTTAAACTTACTCGCAAATCTTTTTTGATGTATATGAGATCATTCCATGATAACTGACTTTTAAGTAAGACAGAATACTTAGCAAGACTTTTCCGCGGAATTAAAAAATATCCTGCAAATTTGTCAGCAATTTTTTCGTAAATATTCCTGTGAGTAGACTGTAGAATAACTTGTCTGTATTGGTTTCTGTCAAATAAAATGTGAGCATACTCATGAACAATACTAAATATTTTTCTCTCTTCTGGAATGTTCTCGTCATCGTTAATCACTATAAAACAACCCTTTTGGTCATGCAAAGCAGATACTCCAAACATGTCTGGCATATCAAATTTTTCAAAAATTATTCTTATTCCCTTATTTTCAAAACACTCGATGATTTCCTCTCCTCTGCTTTCACCAATGTTTAACCATTCTCTTTCTTCTAGTGCTATCTGTTCTATTTGAAGTTTTATCTCCTTTGGTATCTGCTTTTCCTTAGAATCTATTTTGAGATTATACTGCTGTGGAAGATAGGAAATCTTTTCACCAGCAAGTTCATAAATCTCATACACCCTGTTTATCAAATCACAGATTTTGTTCTGAACAGTTGAGATAGATTCTTTATTTAAAACATGAGCCCTGAATAAAAAAGCCATTTCTTCATGTTTGTTTTCAAGAAAATAATCTAACGGCTTCCCAAAAAATTCAGCTATTTTGAAAAGCTTCTCGCTATCAATAATTACTTCACCTTCAAGGTATTTAGTCATAGTCTGCCTGGTAACTCCAATTAAATCTGCAAGTTGCTTTATCTTTACATTCTGTTTTTTCATCAATGCGAGTATGTTATTCCCAATTACCTTTGCTAATGACATATTAACTCACTCTCATCAATTTCTTGTTATAAATATTTTACACTATTTGAATTATCTTTGCAATAAAAATGTTAATTTTATTTAACATTCTTATTATTGTTTCCATTGAAAGAAAAAATTTGCACATTGCTTAAATATGTAAACTGCATTATATGTTTGTATTCTCTCATATGAATTACTCGTATTTGATATGCATAAATCTTAAAGCATCACGCTCTTATCAAGTAGTTTTCCAAATACACACAATACCAATGACATATTTAAATTTTTCTTGTATATTTATGAACAGGCAAATTACTTCCACAGGAGGAGATGTCTTTATGAAAAAGAAAATTGCAATAATCTCATTTATTGTGTGTATTCTTTTTGCCTTGTCTGCAATAGCTTCATCTCCAACAAATTATAAAGCTCTTTATGAAAAGCTTTTAAAAGATTATAATAACTTGAAAACCGAAAATCAGAAGCTAAAAAACGACATAGCCCTACTTAAAAAGAAAAATGAGGAATTGCAAAAGAAAATATCATCTATGCCTCAACTATCCTATTATGATGTTTTAATTAACGGAATTAGTACTGCTCAAAAAGTACCCTTTATAAGCTATGGTGGAAGAAGATATGTCCACTTTGATTCTATTCTCAAAACATTCTTGAACGTTGGAGATATGGGTTATATCTTCAATGATCAAGCAAAAAGAGTAGAAATAGGGGCTTTTGTGAAAAATAAAAATGGGTGTGGTTGAGTGATTTCGAGTATTTCAAGACACATGGAAATTACGAAAAATATGACTTTAATACAACTGATATTGTTATAAATGGGAAGAAGTTTTATAAAAATATTTGGTGTTTAATATACTCAGATCCTTTTTATGATGATCCGTAAGAATTTGGTATTATATACAAATTGAAAGGACAATATAAAAAGTTGCAATTCAAATATGGTGTTGATGACAGATCTCCCAAAGGAAGTAAAGGTAAAATAGTAATTTATGATGACAATGAGCTGCTCAGTGAATTTATTCCTGAACTTTATGATGATCTAAAATTAGCAACAATAGATGTAAGCGAAGTTATTATCTAACTGTTAAATTTAAAGGTACTTTACAGGGCTTTAGTAATCAACCTACTCTTGCAATCTGCGACTCGCGCTAATTCCGAAAAAAAAAACAGGGTTTTAAATACCCTGTTTTTTTCATTTCTTCTTTAAATTTCTTTAAATTATTATATCAAAATAAAACTAAACACTGCTTAACTAATTTAAGTGCTATTTTTTTACCCCTTCACAGCCCCAGCTATCATACCTTTTAAAAGTTTGTCTTGCAAAACAAAGTAAATTATTATGCTTGGAATTGCTGAGATAAAAACTGCAGCAAACATTTTGGTAAGCTCAGCTCCGTACATTCCCCTAAAATTCAAAAGTCCAACAGGCAGTGTCATAAGTTCTGGTGTCTGTATCAGAACCAAGGGTATCAAAAGGTCATTCCATGCGCCAAGGAAATTGAAAACTGCAATTGTTACAAAAGCCGGCATCGTCAAGGGTAGAATTATCTTGTAAAATATCTTGTAGACAGAGCAGCCGTCAATCAAAGCTGCTTCTTCTAACTCACGCGGGATGGCTTTGTAAAATCCTGTTAGAATGTATATGGATGTGGGCAGGGCAAATGCAACTGTTGGAATCAAAAGTCCTATGCGTGAGTCCAAAAGGTTTAGCTTTTTAAAGTTTATAAAAAGCGGAATCAATATTATCTGTATTGGAACCATTATACCTGCTAAAAAGTAATTCAAAACTTTCTGGCTTGAGTTCCATATCATCCTTTCAATTGCATATGCCGCCATTGAGCTTATAATGAGAGAAAGTAACACACTTGTACACGAAATTATCAAGCTATTTAAAGTAAACTTTTGTATTCCCATTGTAACCCATGCATCATAGTAATTTTTTAATTGAAGCTTAGATAGAGATGGCAGTGAAAAAGGGTTTGCTAAAAAGTCATTATTTGTCTTAACCGAGTTATAAGCAAGCCATAAAATAGGAAATAAAGTTATAACAGAATATATAGTTAAAAAAGATAAAATTATTATTTTCCCCACAGTAGAAATTTTTGTATATTTAGCATACACTAACAAACACCTCCAAAAGTTTAATATTCAATTTCCCTTTTTGATGCAAAATTGTTAATAATTACAGTTATTAATATGCTCACAACAAATAAAAAGGTTGATGCTGCACTACCAAGACCATATTGAAGCTTGTTAAACGCAGTTCTATATATATATGTAGCAATTGTCTCTGAAGCAAAGTCAGGCCCACCCTCTGTCATTATCCATGCCATATCAAAATATTTTAATGAACCAGTTATTATTAAAACAATCGAAACTTTTAAAACAGGTAATATCTGGGGAATTATAATTTTTGTTACCATTTTAAGCCCTTCTGCTCCATCAACAACTGCAGCTTCAATTATGTCTTGAGATATTCCAGAAATTGCAGCCACATACAAAATCATGTGATATCCTACCCATTGCCAGCATGTTGTAATTGATAGCGAAAACAAAACATATTTTTGAGATAACCACTCCTGCTGCAAATTCTGTAACCCCAAACTTCTCAACACTGAATTAATTAATCCAAAATCATAATTGTAAACAAAAAACCACAAAATACCTATTACTGCACTTGACAGTACGTTAGGTATAAATAATGCACTCTGATAAAATCTTCTACCTTTTGTTATATTCACAATACACAAAGCTAAAAATAAACCTAATATAACCTGAAATATTAACGATAATACTGTAATTTCAATAGTATGAAAGATAGACGAAAGAAATATCTCATCAGAAAAAAGCTCTTTGTAATTTTCAAAACCTGTATACGTCATATTTGACAGCATGTCCCATTTGAAAAAACTCATATAAAAAGAATGTAATATTGGAATAGGTACAACAAGGGTAAAAAGAATAAGCGCAGGTGCTATAAAGACAGCAATAGTAAATTTATTACCAAATGCCTTTTCCAAGAAAATTCACCCCACTGTTAATAAATTTAAACTTCTAAATTTAAGCCGGACAAGACTTTTTCTTGCCCGGCTTTTGAACTATTTCTCTACTTTTTCATTTCTTTTTTGGCAATATCTGCAAGCTTTTTGAATGCTTCAACAGGGTCTTTCCCAAGGTAAATTGACTGTATTGTGTTGTTAAAGCCATCACCAATTATTGGACCAAACATAACATCATAGTAAGTAAATGAATCTTTTGTATTTTGTTCTTTTAACATATTCAATACCTCAAGATAAAGACCAGTAACTTTTTTCGGGTCTGGATTTACTTTCACAGAAGGAAAATAACCTGCTTTTTCAGCTAAAAGATCCTTTGCATATTTTGGTTCTGACAACAACTTGAGCCATGCAGCTGCAGCTTCTTTGTTCTTGCAATTTGAACTTACTGCAATTACCTGCTCTATGCCTGCCAAGAAATTATTGATATTTCCTTTTCCTCCTTCAATTTCGGGCCATTTGAAAGCACCAACCTTGTTTTTAACAGGCGATTGTGTTGAAAGATAACCAACATCCCAGATTCCCATTACATACATTGCAGCTTTTCCTTGGTCAAAGAGATTTCTTGCTGCAACATAATCAAGACTCGTTGCACCTTTCGGGAAAGCACCAAGTTTGACCAGTTCCTGTATCTTCTTGCCTGTCTCAATATATGCTTTGTCTGTCCATGCATTTGGATCTTTTTGAACCTTTCTGTAAGCATCAGGGTCTATTCTGTTTGCAATATATTCTGCATACATTGCCAAGATCCACGGGTCTCTTGCATCAAGAGCAAAAGGTATAATGTTATTTTTTGTTAATACTTTCACTATATTTATAAGTTCAGACCATTTCTTGGGTACAGACAAATTATATTTTTTGAATATTTCCTTGTTGTAATATATTACAGTTGCAACTCTAATTTGTGGAATACCGTAAATTTTGCCGTTAAAAGTTGTAAGATCAAATACTCCATTTACATACCTATTCTTCCACTGCAAATCTTTGTTCATGATATCACTGATTGAATAAAGCCTGTTTGCATCAACGTATGGTTTCATTTTTCCAGCTGCCCACATGTTTAAAATGTCGGGCGGATTATTTGCTGCCATTGCTGTTTGAAGTTTTGTCTTGTACTGCTCACCCGGAGTATAAACAGCCTTGATTTTCACACCATACTTGTTGTTAGAATTAAACTCTTTGATAGCCTGCTCATACACCTGTTTTATTGTGTCAGAGTCAGATACCCAGCTCCAAAATGTAAGTTCATTTGTGGCACCTTGTACTTTCTTTCCATTCACCTGGGCAAGTAAGACAAACGAAAAAGCAAAGATCACCACAACAGCCAAAGCTATGACCCTCAATGACTTTTTCATCCTACATTACCTCCATTTCATTTTTTGTTTTTCAATTTAATTTTAGTATCAAATGCCCAATAGTTTATATAGACAAACAAAACTTTTTTGTTTAAATTTTTAACTTTGTCTCTATCTCGGTAGCTTTCCTTCTCCACTCAATGGGTGTCATCCCATAAGCTTTTTTAAATACCTGACTGAAATACTGAGCATCAGAAAAGCCAACTGCCTCGGCTATTTCGTAGTGTTTCAAACTACTATTTTTTAAAAGTTTTTCGGCTTTTTTAAGTCTTGCTTCGGTGAGGATTTCTTTGAATGTCTTGCCTGTCCTGTTTTTTAAAAGTCTGCTGAGATATACCGGATGAAGATGTACATATTCTGCTACATCATTCAAACTTATTTGTCTTGAACAATTTACAGTTATAAAATTAATTACAATGTCAACAACATCTTCATAACAGTTTGAGATATCCTGCCGTATATTTTCTGTGTTTAATTTTTCAACAGCTCTTTTAACTGCCTCAAGAACCTCTTCTTTTGAAAATGGTTTTAAAATGTAATCCATCACACCAAGTTTAATTGCCCTGTGTGCATATTCGAATTCCTTGTAAGCGCTCATAAATATTACATAAGGTCTTTTTCGCCCATTTTTTATAAACTCTGCTAGATCAAGCCCATCAATAATTGGCATCCTGATATCTGTCAGAATTACATCCACATTTTCTGTCATCACAACGTTCAAAGCTTCCTCGCTATTTGTTTTGCCAATGACCTTATCAACTCCGGCGATTTTCCAATCTATTGTCTTCATAAGCCTTTCAAGCAAAATCTCCTCATCTTCAACAATCAAAAGAGTGTACATCTTCTCACCTCCCAGCTTGTTCTTTTTTTTCCATGGAATCTCTATGACAACTTTTGTCCAAAATCCAGCTTTACTTGATATTTCAAAATGAAATTTGTTATCGTACAGAATCTTAAGTCTCTTTACAATATTGGAAATACCAATGCTGCCACTGTTTAGATTTTTCTTAATCTGGTTAATTTTTTGCTTTTCAATCCCGCATCCATTGTCAACAACCTCTATTCTTAGCTTATCTTCTATTCTTCTTGCTCTTATGAAAATCTTTGCACCATCTTTCTTATTTTTAAAACCGTGGACAATTGAATTTTCCACAAGTGGAAGCAGCATATGCCGTGGAACTTGGGCATCAAAAACAGTGTCATCCTCAGTAGCTATCTTGTAGCTGAGTTTTCCAGAAAATCTTATCTTCATGATTGTAAGATAATGTTCTGTGTGCTGGATTTCCTGGAAAAGTGGAATTGTTGATGTGCTAAAATTTAAGCTTTCCCTCAAAAATTTTGCAAGCGAAATTGAAACTACAGACACATCTTTGCAACGTCCAAGCTCAGCCAAGGCATTTATGGTGTCCAAGGTGTTGTATAAAAAGTGAGGATTTAACTGCATGTACAAGAGATTTATCTCTGCATTCTTCCTTGCAATCTCCTCTTCATACACTTTTATGACAAGCTCATCTATTTTTTTCAGCATTTGATAAAATGAGTTTAGCAAATCTCCTATTTCGTCTTTGCGGGCAAATTTAATGTTATTTTTGAGTTTTGAATGCTCCAAATTTCTCATCTGGTAAATAAGCCTTGTTATAGGAGCTGTAATATTTTCGGAAATAAAGAACAAAAACAAAACTGCAAAAATGGCAAGAAAAGAAAAACTCAATATCAAAAGCCGTTTTGTGTACGAAAAGTTATTCAGAAGAGTACTTTCTGAAACTATGTAAATTAGTTTCCAGTTAAGATCTGGGATAGTTTCTTCAAAGAAAATGAACTTTGGAGCAAGCTTTGTCTCATCTTTTAAAATCAATTTTTTAGTGATATTTTCAAACCTGTCTGTTGTTTTGAATATAACCTGATTAGAACTTCTATCGGCAACATAAAATCCACCTTCTGTAAGATGATACTTTTCAATTATATCTTTCAAAAAGTCCAAGCTAAAACTTACAATCATCTCACCAACAGGCTGGATTTTATCTTTTGAGAAAAGCTCACATCCAACAACATATACATTTCTGCTTTTGTCATAGCCGCCATTTACATACTTTCCTTCTTGCGTTACTATTTCACTGAAAAAACCTTCTTTGATCTGCTTATCATCTTCATAGGGCACATCACCCTGAAGTTTTGAAAAGAAATATATTTCTTTGCTTTTTTTTAATTTGAACTGACTGAATAATTTCTTTTGTTGAAATATACTGGCTCATCTTCGTCAGGATGTTGGTGTACAGAAAAGAATCCTGGTGATCAGTGTACCTTGCAAAAGTCTTTCCAATGTCTGATATGAGGTTATCGTCCATGATAAAGTCGTATTTTATGTTATTTAGCTCATCAAGGAAATTTTGAACCTCTTCTGTAGCATTTTCAAAAAGGACCTGATTGTAAAGAGTAAATTTTTCCAATGTGGAGTTTTTTAGAGAAGTATAAGATAAAAAAAATATTAAAGACATGGGAAGAAGCATTAAAATCACAAAAGCTATTAAAAGTTTGTTTTTAAGTTTTATGTCGTTCCATTTTACCAAAAGCTTTTTAATCATTCTACTTTCTCTCCTGTTACAAAATGTCAAAAAGACTACACTACCGTTACAAAAATAGACGGCAGTGTAGCCTTCTTTGAAGCTATAACAAAACCTCTATTTTCTTGCACATTCCGTTTCTAATCTCATAAGAATATGGTTCTGGCACCTTTTCACCTTCAATTTCAACCACTTCACCGTCAAAATGTAGGATATATTTTTGAACATTTACTCCTGGATCATATGTGCATAACCTACGCGGATTGTGATAAACAACCAGTGTTCTGCCAAAGAGAACTGCTGCCAACTGGTTTTTACCTATAACTATGGTTTGTTTATTCCCATTTAATACAATCTCAACTTCTCTTTCTTCTTCTGTAAACATCCAGCCCGGTAGTTTTGGAGATAGTTTAAAAATTAACTCTCCATTTTTGTATTCAAATGGCTTTTCACCAAATAGAATAATTAGCTCCATATTTAAAAACTCTGTTGTTGTGCCAGAAAGCCTTGCAACAAAACCTGTCCCATGAACGCTCTTGTCAGGATTGCTTGAGCTTGCAATAAACGACGAATTCTCAAATATTGATCTTCCATAAACCGCTGGGTCCATATATGGTGGCAAAACCACCTTGAAATCCTCAAAAAACTCTGTATAAAGTCCACCTTTTAAAAGCTCCAGCAAGTATTTATACTCCATGTGCATAAATATGGATTCATTTTCAAGCCAGCCGGGTGTGAATGCTTTTATTCTACCAAGCTGATTTGTCTCATTTGCAAGACTTTCATTTGTCTTATACATCTTTAGTTCTCTATCAAAGAGGCTACTTTCTTTTACGTTTTGGTAAATTTTTCTTTTCTGTTCTTTATCATCTATCACCTTCATTGCTCTAACCTGCGATTCTAAGAAAAATGCAACTCTCTTTTGTGAAAACTTTTTAATCTTAATCTCCTGCTTTTGAGCATCATACTCATATTCTACAGGCTGATTTATAAAGTAAGTGTAAAATAAGCCTTTTTCGCTATCGAAAGCTTTTTCTTTTGCCTTTGAAAACTTTTCACTGCACAGGTCTAAAAATTCCAACATTTCTTCTCTGCTTATGCAAACTATATTGCCACTTACACCAAATCTTGTCTTTTCTCTGTACTCTTCTTTTATGTTATTGCTCTCAATCCAGTAGAAAAGAGTATCTTTTTCATCTTGCGTCTGAGATAGAAGTTTTTTTAGCTTGACAAAAAAGTTGTAGAGCTCTTCAAAAACTTCAATTTCCTTGACATCTTCAAGATAAACCTCAAAATACTTTTTCAGCATTCTCACAAGCCGCAAAAGCTCAAACGTCTCACACACAGACGAACCAAAAATTCCTGGAAGGCCATTTAACGCATCGTTCCAGCCTGGCTTTGATGCCTCCATCTCAACCCCAACACCAAATGGGTCCAAGCTTGCCATTCTATTAAGAAGTATCACCAAAAGCTTTTCAATGAGGCTGCCTGTGTAAATATCGCCATGGCCATTGTGAGTTCTTACATATCTTTTTTTATCAGCACGGGAATTTATAAGCTCTTGTTTTTCTTTGTCAAGTGCATATGCACCGTGCTGTTTTATTTGCCCCTCTATAATCTTTATTCTTTCTTTTCTTGGTTTTACATAATGCTCATTGTCATAGTAATAATATTTTCTTTGCAAAAGCAGCTGCCTCATTTTATCAGGATATATACTTTCAAAGTTTTCAATCAGATCAAAGTTGTAAGTAAAATGGTCTATCCAATAACCTTCACCTGGATCTGCTTCGATTACCTTCTCCGAATTTACAAGACAGCAGTTTACAAAGTCTTCCTTTGATATATTGATTTTTATATCTTGGCTCTCCAAAAACTTTATAAGCTCATATGGCAAAAAGTCCTTTTCAAAAAACTTTTTTAACTTTTCTTTCCCATTTATTATATATTTCTCCAGATGTTCGAGGTTGTTTAACCTGTACTTTACACCTTTTACAACCAGAGGATTATAGCTGTCAAGTTGAATGAGGCTCATGAAATACCATACATTAAAATCAAAAATGTCTGGATTAAAAATGATATCGTTTCGCCTGTTCTGATTAATATCCCTGAAGTTACCATTGCCCTGTGAATAGTAAGTGTCTTGAATTTCAAAAAAGTTATAATCTCTCTCTAAATCACCATGTTTTCGTGAAAACAGATATATGACATCCTTTTTATTATCATATTCAATGGTAAAAGGCATACCGCCGCGCAAGATATTGTCAAGATAGCATATCTTAGCATACTCATCTAATTTTTTGTCTGAGGTCACAATTGTGTTTTTTTCTATGATAGCATTGATTACAGCTTTGTTTTCTTCAAACGCTCTGTCAAAAAACTCAGCTGAGTCAATACTGTCAACAAAGTGGTTTAATTCATCAACCCTCTTGGCATGCCCAATGATACTGTAGATGCTCAAAGCCTCGTGCGGTTTTAAAGTCCTCTTTGCATATGCAAAAGCACAGCATGTCTTGTTTGCAAAAACCTGATTTGATATGTCAAGATTATCTGAAAAAATAAATTCATAAGGCTTTACTATTTCTGAGCTTATTCCAAAAACAATTTTGGGATCAATTACTACATCGCATCTTTCAAAGTTGCCGTGCGTATTATCAAAGCTTACAAAGAAATTACCCTCTTTTATCTCAACAACTTCTGTTGTATCCTCTGAAGATGAATGAAATCTAAAGTATGGAGCTTTTTTATCTAAATTCTCAACAAAGTTCCATGCTTCAGCAGTCCTGCTCATGTTCTTTAGCGCAAAGTCACCTTTACCATATGGAACAATCAGTGCAAGCCCGTCTAAAGCTTCGATATCTATAGGCTTTTCTGATACATTTACTATCTTCAGCTCTCTCACAAGAGAAGCCACATTCTTGTTTGCAAGTGTGTAATATCTCACTTCTGCCTTGATACCAAGATTTGAATTCTCTTCGCAAATCTCAAGATGGTCAGCAAAAATGGACATTTTGCTCTTTGCAAAGTAGAGTAAATTCTCTATTTGAAAAGGCTCATAAAAGAGGTTCTTGTTGAGTTTCAAAAACGTTCTAAACCCATGTGTTGATGCAAGCCTGTACGCCCTATCTGCTGGCAAAAATTCCAAAATTGCGCCATCTTTGTTCTTTGTCCCAAACGATACTATGCACTGCCCCCTGTTTACATAAAAGCACCAAAGAGGAATTCCAAATATACCAGCAATCCCGGGCAAAAAACTTGAAAATGGTTTTGAAATCTGATAATTCTCTATGCAAAATGAGTTTGTTTTTTCATCATAATAGTACTTAGGATTTGCCTGCAATTTTTTTGCCCCCTTCTTTTTTTAATTTAAAATACAGGGTTGCAAGACCTTACTTTGCCCTGCAACCCTCTCTGACAAAATAACAGTTTCACATTGTTTTTAATTCTTTTACTGGTCACTTACAACAGTCAATGTCACATCATCAAGATATATGTCAAGTGGAAGAGGAGGGTTCTGACCGTTTATAGGCCCAAACTCAAACACAACCTTTGTCACATCTGTTGGCTGTGTAACTTTAAATCTGAGAGTATATTCTTTCTCTTGAGTCCCGATATCAAATACAGTTGTTGGTGCATAAGCTATGAACCACGGGTCAGTTGACAGCTCTTTTCCAATATTTACCTGAATTTTTGTGTTTTGTGATGCGCTCATTTTGAATTTAAGCTCATAGGTAAGTCCGTTTTCAAGTGTGAGGTTCTTTCTTGCAACCTGTGCACTGTATGGCTGCCATCCTACAGAATTTAAATGAACCTTCAATTTACCATTCTCTGTTGTCACCTGCATATCCGATACACCTGACCACTGGTCGCCGCTCCAATATACCCACTCACCTAAACTTACGTCAAATGTGCCATCTGGAATGATCTGGTCTCCCACTTTTTGCGTATGCTGCGCAGGCGGCGCAGTTTCTTGCGGGATTGAATCTACAACTTCGATCTGGATATCATCAAAGTAGATGTCAAACGGCACCTGCGAATACCCTGCTACGTTCCCAATCTCTATCGCAAGTTTCGCCCCAAGGTCTGTAGGATTGTTCATGGCAAAGTAGATTTCATACTGTGCCATCTCACTTGTAATATCTATTGTCTTTTTGGGCATGTACTCTATGAACCATGGGGCAGATGTCAGCGGTTTTCCTATTGCAACATTTATCTTGCGCGGATAAGTTGCCCTTGCCTTGAACGAAATCTTATAGTTTTTACCATTTACAAGAGGTATCTCTTGCCTGTAAAGCTGTGGGTCCCATGGGTCTGAGCCAATTGAACTTACACTAAGTTTTAGCTCTCCATTTTCAATGGTCATCGAAACATTGTTACCCGCACTTGACCACCAGTGCCAGTTGTTAAGAGACTCTTGTGTGTCAAAGCTACCATCTGGCAAAAGCTTATCTCCAACAAACTGCTGTGGTTCTGAGTCAGCTTCACCCGTCAAGATTTCTGCTACTTCTCTTTCAAAATATCCGCAGTTTTCTGAAACTTCGGCTATTGCAACGTTGTCAATTGTGACTGTATGAGCTTGAGTTTGCGGATTTGCACCGCCAGGTGACATTGTCCCAAGTCCAATTACAAGCCTTATATCACTTCTTGTTGCATCCATTACAAAGTCGAATGTATAGTTCTTCATCTTATCTGTAAGTGGCACGTATTTTTCAAGATGACCATAGTAAGTAGAGTCGTCTATTTTTATAAACATATCTCTTGCAGATGTTGACTTTGCGTCAAACGAAATTCTGTATGTTTTACCACTCTCCAGAGTCATTGGCCCTTGAATTACTTGAATGCTCCAGAAAGCAAGACCTATGTTTGTAATTGAAACTTTCAGCTGTCCTCTTGAAACTTGAGCAGCACCAGTTCCACCATTGCCGAACCAAGTAGTCCAGCTTTCAAGGTCTTTTGAAAAGTCTCCGTTTTTGATAAAGTTCGGTGAAAATTCAACATAATCCAAATCAACATTGTCTGCCAAAAGCTGCATATTATTTTCACCTGAATCAAGATAAACTGTGTCTGATACAACTGCCCAGTTTGCTGATGTTGGAGCAACTTCTGCATCGTAAACTGTGCTTCCTACTACAAGCTTGAGGCTTGATCCTTGCCCAGCTTTCAATTTGTAAGATACAAGGTACTCTCCACTCTTTGGAACATTGACGCTAAAGCTTGCAGCACCACCTTGAGAAAACGCTACATACTGTCCATTGTTTGTTGCGTTTGAAAGTGAGCCAAAGTCTTCAGCTTGAACAACTATAAAGCTTGATGGAAGAACCTTTTTGAGTGAGACATTGTCTATTGCAACGTCTGAATTGCTTGATCCAATTTCAAACACAAGTTTAGCTCTTGTGTCGCTTGGCAAATTATCAATTGACTTTAAGTTAAATTTGTACACATTCCAGTCAAGCGAAAGTGAAACTACTTTTACCTCTGTAATTGGATTGAAGTTCTGGTCAGATATATAAACCTTTATTTGTCTTGGACTTTCAAAAGCTTTTGCTGAGAATGCAAGCAAGAGGTTTTCACCAGCGCCCACTTTTATGTTAGACTGAACAAGTTTAATATCCGAAAAGTTTTGTCCACCGTTTGCTATAACAGCCTTGAAATACCTGTCTTCTGGCTTTGAACCAATGGTATACGTTGCATCTGCTGCTGTTTCTTTTGCAAACTCCCATGCGGCAAACCTGCCATCGCCCTGGTCAAACGTGCCGTTGTAAATGAGGTTACCGTTTGGCAGAGGTTCTTTGATTGCGCTTGGGGCATTTACATCGTACTCAATAAGTTTCACATCATCTATATAAACAGGAAGGTTATTTAGTCCAACATTAAATTCAATCCTTGCTTTTGCGTATGTGCTGCTTTGCATTGTGAAGATGTAAGAATAGTCCTGCCAGTCAGAAGATAAATTGAAGGTCTTTACAGCATAGTCAATCCAGGTAGACCCGTTATCTCCACCGCCACTTGAAAACTTGACCTCAATTGTCCTTGAACCTTCGCTCTTTGCTCTAAATGTCAATTTGTATGTCTTGCCTTTTATCAAACAAATTGGTCTTTGAATCAGCTGGACAGAATATGTTTGTGAACCTGGCTTTGTTATATTTATCTTCACAGATCCACCAATATTTTCAATCGTGCCGTCTCCGCCAAAGTCAGGCAGGTGCAAAAACTGCCAGTAATCAGTGTTAGCAACACCTTCTATGCCATCAACATCTGGGCTGTCGATGTCAAAGCTACCGTTATAAATAAGGTTCCCATCGCTAAGCGGTGGTCTTGCATCCTGAGGATAGGTTATGCTTTCCTGTGGCTTTGCTACATTGTCAGAGTAGGTAACTCCTGCTGGTTTGTATACTCTTACCCAGTCAACAACCATTTTCTGCGGGAAGTAATTTGCATCCTGTGGCGGGTACCCTGGCCAGTTACCACCAACTGCAACGTTGAGTATGAGGTAGAATTCCCTGTCAAACGGTGCAGGATAGGTATAATCAAAAGCCTCGTTTGAAGACCTTGAAAACCAGTCGCTTGTTTCATAGTAAAGCTGCCCATCTACATACCATTTGATTTTCCCTGGTTCCCACTCAAGACCAAATACATGAAAGTCGTCAGAAAACTTTTGACCGTTTGGCAAGGTGTAATTGCCGCCATGGTATGTGTGAGGATTACCATAATGAATTGTTCCATAAACCTTGTTCGGCTCATGACCTAAAAGTTCCATTATATCAATTTCACCGCAAACAGGCCACCCACCATAAAGGTTCAAATCCTCCGGCATCATCCAGATAGCCGGCCACACACCCTGACCTTCCGGAAGTTTTGCCTTAACCTCAACTTTGCCATATGTGAATGAGAATTTGCCCTGGGTTGTCAGTTTTGCAGATGTATACGGGCTTCCCTCAAAGTTTTCTTTTCTTGCTTCAATTATTAGATTTCCGTTTTCCACTCTTGCATTTTCTGGTCTTGAAGAGTAATACTGCAGTTCATTGTTGCCATACCCGCCAGCACCGATTGTAAAATTCCACTTTGTTGTGTCAATTGAGTTTCCATTAAAATCATCTTCCCAGACAAGCTGCCATGTCGGCTGTGTTTGATTGCCACCCTGCTGGTTCTGGTTATTGTTTCCTGTCTGGTCTGTAGCCCCACCTGTTGACCCTTGACTGCTGCTGCCTGTAGTGGAAGAAGTGCTGCCTGAAGATTGAGCTGACAATGTGCTCTGTAAAGCCGTTGAGGATGAAGGCTGTTTGCTTTCTACAGCACTTATGTCAACCTTTTCGCCTTTGGACAAAGTCTTTCCGTTTAACACGACACCTTCTGAATACACAGATGCTTCGTTTATCTTGCCATTTGAACTAATCTTCACATCCTTTGCAAGTGCCTTGACAACAAGTTTTTCTATACCTGACTCTTTATCTATATTTAAGTTCCCATTGCTATTTAACTCAACACTGTCAATCTTTGAACTTGCCACTGAAAGTGTAAAGTTCTGAGCAAGGTCGGATATAGTCAGATTTTTTACTTTAGAATTTTTGATATTTACCTTGCTGTTTGGAGAATAAACATAAAGTGCTTCACAGTTTGCTTTAATTTCAACATCTGCAGATTGATTTCCACTCTGTTTTAATGTAATAAATTTGATTGAACTTTCATCAGACACCTGTGTGACCTTTGCTGATGACAACACAATTATGTTCTCAGCTTGGCTGTTTTTATAAAGTTCAATATTTGTCCTTGAAAGCTTGCTATCAATAACTACTTCTTTAACTTTTGTGTTCACAAGCTTGACAGAGTTTTCTCCACCGCCAAATACAAACAATTTTCCACCATCAACAGTCACGTTGTTCAAAGTCACAGAGCCATCTCTTACACTCTGATTTATATATATGTTGCCCTTTATTGAAACATCTTTTATCTCCACATCGCTGCTGTTTACTATTACAAACCCTTCATTTTTCGACAAAGTATATTCCCCCGGTTTTGTAACTATTAATGCTCCTATGCTACTTAAAAGCTTGACAATCTCAGCCCTGGTTATCCTCTTCTCTGGCTTTAATGTCCCATCTGGATAGCCTTTAACAAACCCAAAACTGATAAGTGCTGCCACACCTGATAGATACCTTGGCTCAATCTTTTGAGCATCTGAAAAGCTGTTTAAAATATCGGCCTTTTGACTGTCGAGCTGCAACGCAGCTGCAACAGCAGCAAAAGCTTCCTGTCTTGTTACAAACCTGTTTGGATCAAGCTTCCCTTCCTTTATAAACTCCACCAAGTAACCAGCTGCTTGAGCTTTTTTGAGTTCTTTGTAATACCATGCAAGAGGGCTAATTCTTAGGCTCACATCAAACGGAGCTTCCTGCACAAATCCCATGTAACTGTTCAAGATTTTACAAAATTCTGCAACAGAGATATTTTTAGCTGGTTTAAAAGTTCCGTCAGGATACCCGCTTATTAGCTCAAGCTGATAAAATCTTGTTATATCATCCTTTGCAAAATTAGTGGAAATGTCCTTGAAGATTTGACCTGAGCTGGCTTTTGCTATTCCTCCCGGGAAAATGCTCATAATTAAAAAGGTAAACAGCAAAATATTAGCAACAAACTTTTTTGCTCGCATCCGCCTTCGCACCTCTCAAAAATTTGATATTCTCATACCTTAGATTTATCAAAATCATACAAACAAAAAAAGGGATCATTTTTTAGTTATAGTTACTATTTTTAAGTCTTTTTTTGAAAATGGATGCGTGCATATGTTATTATCATTGTTTTACAATAAGCTTCCTATTCTCGCAGTCTTTTTTGAGCATCTCTGTATTCATTTGGAGTAAGCCCTGTAATGTCTTTGAATATTCTTGCAAAATGTTTGGGATTTTTGTAACCCACCTTCTCGGCTATCTCCCAAACTTTTAAATCGGTGTTCACAAGAAGTTCCTTGGCTTTTTCAATCCTCACTTTGTTTAAATAGTCCAAAAAACTTAAACCTGTTTTTTCTTTAAAAATAGTTGAAAAATAGTAATAGTTCAGCGATACATGATTTGCTACCATTGCCATATTTATGTCCCTGTGATAGTTCTGATTTATAAATTTAATAGCCTTATCAATTTCATCTTTCACATTCAAAATTCCCTTCAATGAACTGATCATTTCTGTTGCCTCAACAACAAACTTTTTAAAGTGGTTTACATAGTCGGATATAGTTGTAAAATTGAATATGCTGGCAAGCACTTGATATTCATGAATATCAAGAACTTTTTTAGGCACGTGATGGCAAAACCAGTCTACAATTTGCGTGTAAAGTTTTTCGGAAAGTGCCAAGATGCTATCTGCCGAATATTTGTTAAAAAAGTGGTGATCAAAAATACTTTCCAAAAATATAATTGCCTCTTTTTGTTTTCCAGCAAGAATTAACTCTTTCAATTTTTCAATCCTATCAGATTGACTAAACTCTTCCTTTTCACGCCAAGAAATCTGTGACCAAAACTCAATGTCTTTGTTTAAAATGAAACAGTATAATGCTGCTTTATAAGCCCTCTCATAAAGGAGCTTCACATTCTCAAAATTTTCCTGCAAGTCGCAAATGCCCATGTAAACTTTTCTCTCCGTCAAAGACTCATAGCTTTTCTTTACATCCTCGTAGCAAAAATGCATCTTTGTAAATATTAAAATATCTTTTCTCTGATTATATATGGTAGAAACATAGCTTCCTTCCGGCAATATTTTACTGAGCTTTAACTTATCCTCTTCTGCTGAAAAATCATTTTGCTCAGAATTATCGCCAGGTAGAAGAAGATATACAGCCATAATTTTTTCATCTACTGGTATTGCCATATCCTTTAACCTTTCTCTGAACCTGTCTATATCTATTTCTGAAAATATGATGTTATTTATCTCTGCCTCAAACATTTTCGCTCTCATAATTTTTTGCAAAGATAAAAGCCTTAAGTTATTCTCTTCCTCCTGAAGTTCATTTTTGAGTTTTTCTACAATTTCGATGAGCTCTTTTTTATCCACAGGTTTTAAAATATATCCTCTTGCTCCATATTGCATACATTCTTTAGCATAACTGAACTCATCATATCCACTTATTACAATAATTTTGGGTTTATGAGTCAAATTTTGGATTTTCTTTAAAACAGATATCCCATCTATCTGGGGAAGTCTTATATCTATTATCAAAATGTCAAACTTTTCTGAAAAGAGAAGATCCAAAGCCTCTTTCCCATTTGATGCTTCTTTAATTTCATCTAAATCGGCAACATTTCTTTCCAAAATCGTTCTGATGCCTTTTCGAATAAGCTTTTCATCATCTACAATTAGCACCTTTCTCATATTCTTCCCGCCTTTTTAAAATAAGAATAAATGTTAAAATCTATTGTACGGCAATGTTATTGTCACCTTTGTGAACTCGCCAAACTTGCTATCTATCTTAATTCCGAATTCCTTTCCATAGGCAAGTTTTATCCTTTCGTTTACATTCTTGAGAGCTATTCCTTGTCCATGATAACATTCCGTTTCTATATCATTTTCTAAAGCCATTTGAATTGCAACAAGTTTTTCTTTTTCAATCCCAAGTCCATCATCTATTATTGAAATGACTATGTAATTGCCAATTATGCTTCCGTCTATAAAAATGCTTCCACCCTCGCCTTTTGGTTCAATTCCATAATTTATTGCATTTTCAACTATCGGCTGCAAAATAAGCTTTGGTATCTCAATATTTAAAATTTCATTATCTACATTTACAAGAAGTTTTATTTCCTTGTCATATCTTATGTTCATGAGCGAAATGTAATTTTGAATATTCTCTATCTCTTCTTTGAGAGTAACAAATTTTCTCTTCCAGCTCATATTGTATCTCATCATCTTGCCAAGTTTTGTTATCGCGTCTGAAACATCATAATTCTCACTGTATTCAGCCATCATCTTGATATTTTCAAGCACATTGTAGATAAAATGAGCATTGATTTGGGACTGCAAAGCCTTTATTTGAGCGTCTTTCTGGGCAACCTCTCTTCTGACCATCTCTCCAATCAATATCTTGAGCTTTTCCACCATGTTCAAAAAATGCTGGGCAAGCTCGTCAATCTCATCATCACCCTTAATATCAATTGAGACGTCAAAGTTCCCGTTCTCAACAGCTCTCATGCTGAGAATTACCTGTCTTAGCTTCTTAAGAATCAGAGTGATTAAAATAAAAATCAGAATTGATGAAGCAATAATTAAAATTAATACCTGCCCAAGCATCTGAAGTGTTACTCCATTTATTTTTTGTGCAAGCTCGTCAAATAAAATGAGCTTGTAAAGTTTTATACCCAGGACAGGAATATGAGTGTACACAAACGCTGCTGAATTTTTGTTAATCTTTAAATGAACAATTCCCTCATCCACTTGAGCTGTGCTCTTTTTTTCTAATATTTCAACAAGTTTTTCACTGCTAATATTGAGCCTTTTTAAAAAAGCAGGTGTCTGTTTGCTGAAAATTACATCTCCCTCATCAGAAATAACAATTGTCACCGAATTGTCACTTTCTCGCGAAAGCTCGCTCGCAAAAAATTCATCAACTTTCATGTTAACTTCAATTATACCAATCAAGTTCCCTACTAAATCTGTAACCTTTGTATACAATGACACTACCTTTTCCTCACTGTTAAGTGGTGGCCCAAGCATGTCAGTGTTGTTGAGTTTCCAAAGCGATGTCTGTTTTGTATCAGACAAGAATTTATCTATAAACTTAAAACTTTTTAATCTGTCTATCTGGTACAATGTTGGCCACATTTCAGGAATAAAATTGTTGTTTGTAAAAAACCTTATCCTGTTTATGTTGAAATTTACATATTGAAGGTACTCTATCTTATCAAGAACATTTACCTTAAATGAAAAAATCTCATCAACACTTCTTTCCTGGTATGTGGATACAAACTCGATAAACTCCTGGTTATTTAAGACAAACTGGGTTGCTTTGATGAACTGCTCAACATTTTTCACAATATCATTTTTGAGCTTGTTAACCTCAAAATTGATATTGCTTATATACTCTTTTTCTGTCATAATTCTTACCCTGTAAAAAGCATTCACCTGAAGAATTGTAAGTGGCAGTGCAACTATGAGAACATAAGTTAAAATGAGCTTCTGACGAATGTTTAATTTAAATATGCTCCTTACAAGCTGTTTTATTTTGGAACTATCCATTACGATCAATCCTCATCTTTTTAATATATACTCTCATTATATCAACACTTATAAAACCATTCAAAATAGCAATACTTCCCTGCTTTTAAAAAAGGCTGATGGCACACAGAATACCATCAGCCTTTTGAGTTTTGAGAAATTCCTCTTGTGTAACAAAGCAACAGACTTTATTTAATTCCCAGCTTCTTCTTGTTCTCTTCTAACTTCTTCTGCTGATAAGCAAGGACTTTGTCATAACCAACTTGTTTCTTGTATTCCTGGAATTCTTTGAAGTACTTATCAAAGTCAGAACTTGACTTAGCCATTATAAGTTTTGGTAGAGTCTGTCCCCATTTGAGAGCAACCTTTCTTGCAATAATACCCTCTGGGCTGTCAGCAGGTGGTTCAAGTCCATCATATTGAGCATAGCTAACTGTTTTGCCAACTGTCCAGTCAGCCATTTGCTGCAAGTATGGTGGCATACCAGGATCCCACTGAGATACATATGGCCAGTCGCCAAGCATCCAGTAGGTAAGTTCTGCACCGTACTTCTTGTCAAATGTTGGTCTGTCTGTCTGCATAAGTTTTACTACTTCTGGCTTGAACTGTTCTTTGCCTTTGATTACATCCCATGTTACGCCCTTTGGTCCAAGATAGAAATCTTTCTGTCCTTCTGGGCTGAGCCAGTAGCTCATAAATCTTATAGCTCTTTTTGGATCTTTGTTGTTCTTTGAAATCATGGTAAGAGTCCATCCTGAAATGCCCGGACCTGCAAGTTTTGGTTTTTCAAGTTTTGAGTTTGCAGGACCGTCAACTGCTATATAAATCATGTTAGGATTTTTCTTATAAAGTTCTTGCTGCTGAGCAACAAAGTCTGTTCTCTGATAAATCATACTAAAGTATCTTCCCTGAGCAATCTTTTCTTCCATCTGTGCTCTCTTGTCAATAAATACATCCTTTGCAATGAGCCCTCTTCTGTAAGCTTCGTTAAATGTCTTGAGCCATCTGATGTATTCTGGATTTGTAACAATATCATAAAGTTTTCCATTCTTTTCACGAGGTAGTGCCAAGAAGTTCCACAGATAGCTTTCAAGTGAGTAACAACCTGTGTCTGTAAATTCATGGAAACCAATTGGAATAAGTGGCTGACCGTTTACTGTTGGGAATTTCTTTTTAGCATCAGCCAAAGCTTTCAAGAAAGTATCTGGTTTTCTCATATCAGGTTTGCCAAGAGCTTCGTACATATCTTTTCTTACAAGGAATGTCTGATTTGAATATATTTTAAGCTTCGGATTGTTGAAATCATCTGGTGTGTAAGATGCATTTGGATAACCGTATACGTGTCCATCCGGCTGAGTATACCAGCCAAGTCTTTGCTTGTTTGCAACTGTGAAGAAGTACGGGTCATACTTCTTTGCAAGTTCGTCTAAAGCATATACAAGTTTTCCTGATATCATTTTTCTTACTGCTTCTTCCCACCAGCCAAGAGTTATAAAGTCTGGCAATGTGTTTGAAGCAATCATAACATTGAGCTTTTCATTTTCATTTCCTGCCGGGACGATGAAATTAATCTTTACGCCCGTCTTTTTAGTGATGTAGTCAGAAACTGCATTACCACCCCATTTTGTCCCGAACCATGAAAAGTTGATGTACCAATCAAATGTGATTGGTTTTTTGGCATCTTCTTTCCAGCCCGGCTTGACAGAACTTGCTGCACTGCCAATCGCAAATGGAATTAAGCTTGCAACAAACGCAATGACTACAAACACAGCAAAAAGTCTTTTTAGTTTGAGTTTTCTCATACTAAAAAATACCTCCTTCTTGTAATATTTTATTTTTCATCAACCGCACATAATGTGCAGTTAATGCTTCTGAAAAGTTTTATTGGTATTTTCTTAGCCTTTTATAGCGCCGATTAAAAGCCCTTTTACAAAATATTTTTGCAGAAATGGATAGACACATACAATTGGCAACGTAGTTATAACCATTGTAGCCATTTTGAGAGATTGAGAGGTTACATTTCTGGTTGCAATCCCGCCTGGTGCATATGCGAGCATCTGATTAGATGTTGTCTGGGCTATGACCTTGTACAAAAATGTTTGTATCGGCTGAAGTTTTGGATTGTTGATAAATATAACCCCCATAAAATAGTCATTCCAGTTATAAACGCCTACAAAAAGTGCAATTGTTGCTAAAACCGGTGTTGATAGTGGAAGTATTATTCTTGTAAAGATTATAAAGTCGTTTGCTCCATCAATTTTTGCAGACTCTTCAAGTTCAATAGGAAGTTCTCTAAAAAAGGCTTGGAAGATTATAAGATTATAAAAGTTGAACATTCCAGGTATTACATACACCCAAAAGGTATTGTAAAGTCCCAAACTTTTAATCAATAGAAAGTATGGTATAAGACCTCCTCCAAAAAAGAGGGTGATTGTCCCCATTGCCATGTAAATCTTTCTTCCCATGAGTTCTTTTTTCAAAAAGGCATATGCAACCATAGCAGTGAAAAATACATGCAGTGTGGTTGTTATAACTGTTCGTGCCACTGTTACCATGAACGCCGTTGTTATGTCGCTATTGCTAAACACTATTTTATAGTTATCCAGCGTAAACTTGCGCGGCCAAAAGTAAATACCGCCAAGCATTGCATCTTTTCCTTCGTTAAATGAATATACTATGATGTACCATACCGGATATAATGTTAAGAAACATATAATAAGCATTAACGTTACATTAAATATATCAAATACCTTGTCGCCAACTGAAGATTTGATTTTCATTATTCTTTACACCTCTTTTCACAGCTCAAATTCACAGTATACAGAAATTAGAATAATGATTTATCAGTGAGTTTCTTTGTTACTCCATTTGCAGTAAGAAGTAATATCAACGCAATTATCGATTTAAAAAGTCCTATTGCAGTTGCATACGAAAATCTGAACGCCTCTATTCCCATTCGGTAAACGTAAATATCAATTACATCTGAAGCATCTGCATTAAGCGGGTTTCTGAGAACAAATATCTGGTCAAAATTAGAGTTCATAAGCCCACTTACTGCCAAAATAAACATAATAGCAATTGTACCAGAGATACACGGTATGGTTATCTTGAACATCTTTGTGAACCTTCCTGCACCATCAACCGTTGCTGCTTCATAAAGTTCGGGGTCAATTCCAGCAATTGCAGCTAAGTATATTATCGCATTCCAGCCAAGTTCCTTCCAAACTTCAGACACAACCGTGATGCCCCAAAAATATTTTGGTTCTGCTAAAAAAGCTACAGGCTGTTTTAATATTCCTATTTTCGCTAAAATTATATTAATAAGACCTGTCTCTGATAGCCAGTTCATAAGTATTCCGCCAAGCACAACCCAAGATATAAAATGAGGCAGGTAAGATATTGTTTGAACAGTTCTTTTGAACCTAACTGACACAAGCTCATTTAGAAGCACTGCAAATAATATGGGAAGAGGAAATCCAACAAGCAGCTTGAAAAAGCTTATTCCCACTGTGTTTTTTATTATCAGCCAGAATCTTTCATCAGCAAAGAATTCCTTAAAATTAGCAAGACCTACCCATGGCGATTTATTAAATCCCAAAGTTATGTCGTATTCTTTAAATGCAATTATTATTCCATACATTGGTATGTAGTTAAAAATAATCATCCAAATTACACCAGGTATTGCCATTGCCTGAAGGAATTTTTGTTCATTTAATTTGTGCAAAAACCTTCTAAAACCACTTTGGCGGCCATGCTGCACATTCGGTGAAATAGCTGATTCCATGATACATCGCCTTCCTTCTATAGAGGTTATATTTTTTATATTACATAAGCTACAATTTATTTTTCTGATTTTATTATAAAATGGGGCAAAGTCTATAAAAAAGAGGGCTTTTTTAAGAAGTGGTATCTAAATTTAAGATTTTTGAGAAAAAACAAAAAGGCAGAGGCTCTAAAAGTTTATAAAGCCCCTGCCCTGCTCATTTTCTCAACTTCTCAGCTACTTACTCCAACATCCCCGTAAACCCGTTTATATAATAAACATTTCCATCTGCAACAATCCGCCAAACCGGAATTGCCTGACCCTGAATGACATTGAAATCTTTTAGATAAAACCCGAACTTTATATTTTGAATTTCTTTTATACCCTTTTGCTGATTTAAAAGATTAAAAATTGCCTCAAGTGCTGAGATTGCTCTGCTTCGTTTAATCTCAAACCTTCTGGGATTGACTTTTGTAAAGATGTACAAGGTAGAACTTCCCTGTTCTTTTACTGTTAGCCTTCCATCAAAAATGGGATAGCCTTTGTACACCTGTACAAAGCTTCCGTCGTAGTCTTTTATATAATCGCCCCTTTTTATGTCAAAAAGTTCAAACGGGTCTTGATAATATTTGGACTCCAAAAAAAGTGTCTGGTTTACGATTTTGAGGTGATAGATGCTACTTTCAAACTCATTTTGATATCTATCAACCCTTTTCCCAAAAAGCTTTGTCACAATATTATCATACTTGCTCTCAATGGCAACGCCAAGCTTCGAGACATAATAAATCTTCCTATCAATACTGCAAGAGAGTTTTATGGAATTTTGTGAAAGTATATTTTTTGCCATGTTTATTTGCTGATCTGTCAAAGTTTCTTCTTTTGGAAAAAGGTTGAGATATTTTATGATAAGAAAAACAAATATCAAAAGGAACACCACAATTGCAGTTGTTTTGGCTTTTGCCCAATTCATATCTTACCTTCTAATCTCCTTTTATTATTTTATTGTTTCAACATATACAACCCCGCTCTGGGTTTTTATTTTCCAGTAAGGGTATGAGCTTGCTCCACCCGAAATATATTCAAGGTCTATCTCCTCTATAAAAATATCTCCTTTTCTTTCCTTTATAGCGTCAATTGCTGCAATACCGTCAACCTTTATCTGAGAGGTTCTCACCTTGAGGATGTCAAAAAGATCTCCCGAAATTTCTTGCAGTCTTCCACCTTGCACTTCTATCTTAGCACAAAATTCCCCATCTCCTGCAACCACATCAATTCCATTTGCCCTTGTCATAAGATATATTTCAAAGTCATCTTCTTTTTTGAACTCAAGCCTACAAACTCTCAAATCTTCTTCTGCGTAAAATGTTTTCAGGTAGAACATCAGCGCATCAGAAATAGAGTCAACCTTTTCGCCAAAGGCACTTTCCGAGTATTCAAAAACAAAGCCCCCATCATTTTTAAGCTTCAGAGTTCTTCTTTCATCTGTTATTACCACATCACCGTTTTTCAAGATATTTTTCCTTGTCAAGATTGTATCCGGGAAAAGCCGCCGCACAATCAGCTCTTTTTTGTAGCTACTCTCCCTTGTCTTTATCTCAGAAAATTGGACATCTGAAAATTCAACTGGAATCAAAATATCTTTATTGGCAATCTCAGTAAATCCAAGACTGTCTGACCATGAATAAACAAGTTTTAGATCCTTCTCAATTAAATTCTCCAAAGGTAAAAAGCCAAACGGTGAAAATCTCAATATAGCTGCTCTTTGCTCTTGAGAGTTAAAAAAATACAAAACTGTTCCTTTGCCATTTTCTTCTATGAAAATCCTGTCAAACTTAAAACCCTGCACGAGATTACCAATATTTCTTTTCGTCAGTTCATACACAAAAGTAATGAAATCTATCTCATATCCGTAGCTTAAAATTAAAACCCTTCTTTGTTTAAAAAAATTGGCAGAAATATTTTTTTGGCTTATTTCAAACTCTTTTTTTACAAGCGATTTTTCAATTCCTTCTATGAACTTTGAAACCACCTGTGAATATTGAGATTGATTGCTCAGTATTCTGACAACCACATTTTTAGAAATGTTCAGATACATCTCCTTAGGAGATGCCAGAATTTCTCTTGCTTTTTTTAGAAGCTGCTGATCTGACTGAGAATTTTGATAAATATCAATTGCTTTTACAATGTCTTCGACATTGTAGTCAAAATAAACCTTGTAATACAAATAAATGCTGAGTATAACAAGTATACTCAGCACTATGCTTTTTATAACTTCTACCTTACTTTTCCTCATTCACCTTACCCTCTTTTTTTATTTGCCAAGCGAACTTACAAAATTTGATATTGCCTTTTCCACTTTGGTAAAAAAGCTTTCTTTCTTCTCATAAAAAACTTTAATAAGACTTATCTGTGTATCTTTATCCTTCTTTGCAACCACAAGAATATAAGTGGTCCCCTCATCCACATTAATCTTTTTTGCAAAATAGCCAGACTTGCCTACTTGAAACTTATCAACAAGTCCTTGCTGTGAAAATGCTTCTTTTTTATCTTTTTTAGTATATATACTAATTTCTACACCTTCTGATGCTTTTCCTGACAGAACAAATATCGAAGTTGTAAGTTGGCTTTCATACTCTGCTATTTCGACAAGTGAAGATACAGTAGATGTTATTTTACTACCATCTATCTCAATCGAATTTATATTTTTTGCTTTTTTTAGATCTTTTTCATCACCTGCAAAAGCTATAGTAGCTATTGACAAAATAAACAACATGCTCAATATCAGCGCAAGTTTTTTCATCTCGTCATCACCAGCAAGTTACAATTATCCTAATTACATTATACAATTTTTATATTACAAATCTGTTACAAGCATGTTAAGAGCCTATTACAAAATAGAATTAAACAGTATTTTTCACAGGAAGAATAACCGTAAATTTAGTTCCAACACCAACCCTGCTTTCAACCTGAATCTTTCCACCATGTGCTTTTACAATCTCATCTGCTATAGAAAGCCCAAGTCCACTCCCACCAAGGCTTCGCGACCTTGCCTTGTCAACCCTGTAAAACCTTTCAAAGATGCGCGGAAGATCATCTTCAGGAATTCCTGGACCATTGTCATCTACAGTTATTTTTACATAACTGCCATCTTTTTTGAGCCCGACTTCAATCTGCCCGCCTTCCTGGACATAGACAACAGCGTTGTTTATAAGGTTAATTAGCACCTGTTCAAGCCTGTCTCTGTCAGCCTCAATCACCACGTTTTCCTCTGCGCTGCATAAAAGTTTTTGATTTTTCTTTTTTGCATGAATCCTCATCTTTTCACATACAAACCTAACAAGTTCACTAACATTTACCTCTTCTATTTTCAAAATATTCTCGCCACTGTCAAGTCGCGAAAGATATAAAAGGTCAGTAATAAGCCTTGTCATTCTATCACACTCTTTTATGATAACACTTAAAAACTCTCTTTTCACAGTCTCATCATCAACATCCAGAAGAGTTTCAGAATATGTTTTGATAGTTGTGATCGGAGTTCTAAGTTCATGAGATACATCTGCAACAAACTGTTTTCGCATTTGGTCAAGTTTTGCTTGCTGTGTTATGTCGTGAAGGATAAATATTGTACCATTTCCATGATAAGAATCTATAAAGGCTGCCGTGCTAACCTCAAGCGTCCATCCATCAACTTCATATATGTGCTGTGTAACTGACCTATTTTCCTCATTTTGTATATATTCCAAGAACTTTTTAACATCGCCTTTCAAAAACTTTTTTGCACTCTCGTTTATATGAATAATTTCATTTTTAGAATTCACAGCCAAAACTCCATCTGACATGTTCTGAAGTATTCTTTCAAGCTTTTGCTTTTCAAATTCAAGCTCTGATATATATTTTTTTACGTTCGTCGCCATTGTCCTAAAAGCGCTTGCAAGCTTGCCAATTTCATCCTGGCTGGAAACTTCAATCTTCACATCAAGATTTCCCTCTGCCATTTCAAGGGCTTGTTTGGTAAGTTTTCTGAGCGGGTTTGAAAGAGTTTTAGCAAACAAAAGTCCTATAAAAAGTGAAAAAAGCATCGCAACAATGTAAGCCATAAGCAAAATATTTTTGATATCAGTTACTGTGGCAAGAATATTCTGAACAGACACCTCCAAATACAGTGCTCTTTCCACCGACCTGCCACTTTTTATAGGGAATGCAAAAACCATCGCCTGGTCCTCTACTTCCCTCTTTACAACCTTGTAGCCCGCAAGGCTTGTCAAAATCTCATCTGACGGGAAAAAGCTAATATCCATCCTTGGGAAAGATGCCACAACCTTACCTCTGCTATCTGTCACAATGAGTTTTTGAATCATGAACCCGTACTGACTTTCTTTCATCGACTGATCAACAATGGTTTGAATTCTTTCCTGTGTCAGGTTTTTATCCTCTAAAAGCCTGATGAGTGATGAGCTTACCATAAACTCAATCTTTTTCTGGACATCTTCATAAAAGTAATTTTTTGTCCTGTCTATGATAAAAAAACTTGATATAAACATAACCATCAAAATTAAAAGCCCAAAAACAAGTATGAGCCTGCTTTCTATGCTTCTTGTCATAGTACACCTTATTCCCCTTATCTTTATATGTTCGGATTGAAGTAGTATCCTATTCCCCTCTTTGTCAAAATAAAAGTGGGTTCAGATGGGTTGTCTTCAATCTTTTCTCTCAGTCTTCTCACAGTAACATCCACAGTTCTAACATCTCCGTAGTATTCATAGTCCCAAACCTTTTCTAAAAGTTCTTCTCTTGAAAACACCTGACCTTTTTGTGACATCAAAAACTTCAAAAGCTCATATTCTCTCACGGTAAGTTCAATAATTTTGCCATTTTTTTTCACCTCAAACGTCTCAGGATTCAAAGTCAAAGCCCCTGCTTTTAACACCTTACCATCTTGCGCTGAACTTTGAGCTGTCCTTCTCAAGTTTGCCCTAATCCTTGCAATAAGCTCTCTTATGCCAAACGGTTTTGTTATGTAATCATCCGCCCCAAGCTCCAGCCCCAAAACTTTGTCAACCTCATCAGCCTTTGCTGTTATCATTATAATGGGAACATCCGAAAACTCACGAACCTTCTTACATACAGAAAACCCATCAATCTTAGGAAGCATTACATCCAAAAGAACCATGTCGAAGTTTCCACTTTTTATTCTATTTAAAGCATCCTCACCATCGTACGATGTTGTCACTTTATACCCTTCCTTTTCTAAATTGAACTTTATTATATCAACAATTGGCTTTTCATCATCAACAACAAGGATATGTGCTTTCGACATGAGCTTTTATATCCTCCTTTTTTCTTTTCGATGAAGGTTTTTGATTTTACCAACTTGACAATTTAATTATACACTAATTCAACTTTTTAAGGTATAATTGATTTTGGAGTAGTTTTTAAAAATTAAAACCTCTCAAGCTGCTAAAAAAGGAGGGAAAGAGCTCTTAAAATATACTTTTAAGAGCTATAATACTATGGAAAATAGAAACGTGGCATTTGAAATATTCCTTTGGCTTTTGATATATCTTTGCTTCTTTGCAGGCATAAATCTGTTTTCAAAAGATAATATACTCCTTTTTGTCTGGTCTTTTATAAGTTTGCTTATAATATTTTTGATAACAATCATTCTAAGGTTTTATATAACATCAACCTTACTTCTTCTGCCAGGCTTTATTATCTCATGCGTTCTTGCAATTTTATTTATGTTTAACGTCCGATTCCCAAACTTTTTTGTTTTGCTCTTGCAAGTATTCTCAATACATTTAATGGGTTTTGTGGAATTTGTAAGACAGTCTTCTGAAATGGTAATTCTTCAAAGACCTCTTTATATTTACATACATGTGGGATTAAATCTTGTATTATTTTTAATTCACCTCTTTGTAATATATCTTCTTTCTGAGCTGCCAAGACAGCAAAAACCGAAAACTTTAGATCTAACATACACCAGGCGAAGACGAAGATAAAAAAGGAGGGGTTTAAAAGTCTTCATACCCCCCTTTTTTCGCCTTGTGCTCAAGAGATGCTCTTATAAAATCTGTAAAGATTGGGTGTGGTCTTTGCGGGCGCGATTTGAACTCGGGATGAAATTGCACACCCAAAAACCATGGATGGTCTTTCAGTTCAATTATCTCGACAAGTCTTCTGTCTGGCGATACTCCTGAAAATACCATGCCGGCTTGTTTGAACCTTTCCTTGAATTCATTATTAAATTCATACCTGTGTCTGTGCCTTTCATACACAAGCTCATCGTTGTAAATTCTGTGGGCAAGAGTGCCTTCTTCAAGCTTGCACGGGTAAAGCCCAAGTCTCATAGTACCGCCTTTTGTGAATATGTCCTTTTGCTCTGGCATTATATCAATCACAGGATATGGTGTTGTTTCATCAAACTCTGTTGAGTTTGCACCTTCTAACCCAAGCACATTCCTTGCAAACTCAATCACTGCACACTGCATTCCCAAACATATTCCAAAAAACGGTATTTTGTTTTCTCTCGCATACCTTATAGCTGCAATCTTGCCTTCAATACCTCTGTCACCAAATCCGCCCGGCACTAAAATGCCATCTGCACTTTTGAGTTTTTCGTGTGCATTTTCATAAGTAACTTCCTCTGCGTTTATCCACAGGATCTCAACATGACTGTCGTTTGCAATCCCTGCATGTTTTAACGCCTCTGCAACAGAAAGATATGCATCATGAAGCTCAACATACTTTCCTACAAGCGCAATCTTCACATTCTTTTTGAGATTTTTTTCTTTTTCAACTATTTCTATCCAATCAGAGAGGTCTGGCTTTGTGCAGACAAATCCAAGCTTTTCACATATGATTTCGCCAAGTCCTTCTTTTTCAAGCATGAGAGGCACTTCATATAAACTTTCTGCATCAATGTTTTGTATAACATATTCAGGTTTTAAATTGCAAAACAGTGCAATTTTGGCTTTGAGGTCTTGTGAAAGTGGTTTTTCTGTTCTACAAACAATAATATCAGGCTGAATTCCTATTGACCTTAGCTCTTTTACAGAATGCTGTGTGGGTTTTGTCTTAAGCTCTCCAGACTTTGACAGGTAGGGAACAAGGGTTACATGAACATATAAAACATTTTCTTTCCCAATGTCTGTTGCAACCTGTCTTATAGCCTCTAAAAACGGAAGACTTTCAATATCGCCAACAGTTCCACCAATTTCAGTTATGACAACATCTGTTGAGTTGCTCTTTCCAAGCCTGTAGATTCTCTCTTTTATCTCATTTGTAATGTGAGGGATTACCTGAACAGTTCCACCCAAAAAATCACCACGGCGCTCTCTCTGAATCACTGACCAGTAAATCTTACCTGTTGTTACATTGCTGTTTTTAGTGAGGTTCTCATCGATGAACCTTTCATAGTGCCCAAGGTCTAAATCTGTCTCAGCACCATCATCTGTTACAAAAACCTCACCGTGCTGGTAAGGGCTCATTGTACCGGGGTCAACGTTTATATACGGGTCAAATTTCTGCATAGTGACTTTTAAACCGCGCGCTTTTAAAAGCCTGCCAATTGACGCTGCTGTGATCCCTTTGCCAAGCCCGGACACAACCCCGCCTGTAACAAAGATGTATTTGACCTGTTTCTCCATAGTTAAAATTACCTCCATGGAAAGAGATATATTCAAAAATTTGTTTTTCTATTGTTAACCTCTATTTCACTATAACTTTTATATTTTAATGCATCTATTTTCTCTTATCAAGTTAAAATTTGTTTACTGTTTTTTTTGAATATTTGTATAACCTTGTAATATTGCAAACAAATAATGAGGGAGAGATTTATCTCTCTCCCCCACTTCTTCTTACTTTTTCACGGGATTTATCTGCTTGAAATTATTTTTTAACTGCAGCATCTTTATAAATGTTCTTCTTGGTGAACCACCGCTCGAAGAACTTTGAGCCTGATATACTTTAATCGGAGATTGCAATGTGTAATTTCCATCGTACGGCACAAACGGAAGATTTATAATCAGCGTGGAATTCAAATCACCATTCACACCTGCCAAGATGATACTCCATGTATCTGTCCTTTCATCAAAACCTGGGAAAAATACTTCAATATTATTTTCACTTAAATCCTGTGTTTTTATTACAGCACTAATTGGATAAGGTATATCAGAAGATATAAAGGATATACTTGGTTGATTATCATATGTCATCTCCATGCATATGCCAGTTTCACCTATGATGTAGTGACTGTAAGTTGGAATATAAATGTCCAATTTCAACACATCGCCCTGGTAAACACTATCTAATGTGGTTGGCTCAAACTTCCAAGTTTCTGGATTGAACTTATAAATACTTTTTATTGCAATTTTGCTTGCATCAATGCCAAGGTCATAAGTTATAATCTGCGGCTCAGCTGGAATTACTAGCTTTTCTGTTGGCTTGTATCCCAATGACCTTGGGTCATCATAGTAAGGATTGTGTGCAAAAACCCAAACGTACCCATAATCACCAGGGGCAAATTTGGCTTCACGTCTTTTGCCTATAAAAGTTGCAATCTTGGCATAAGATGCAGATGTTTCAAATCCAATGTAGAGTCTATCATTTAAGTGCAATCCACCCTCAGTAAAGTGAGGTATAAATTGAACAGTGCTGAACTTAGCTAAATCAAGATCTATTTGGGAATCTTCGAAGGCATTTAATTTTGCATATGCATAGTTTTTGAAGTCTTCATCTCCGTCTCCATACACAATCTTTGCAACATATTCTCCTTTAGTAATAATTAGAGGCAACCTGCCAGCTGTATCTGTAGTTCCAACAAATAACTCCTTGTAAGTATCTTTGTCTACAATATAAACACTTGCACCCACAATGTCAGTCGTGCCATCATATACATGCAGTTGTACAGATGCGTCGTAATATATATCATTGAAAACAGTAACTTCTTCCGGGTCATAACCATCAACGCTCAAGCTTCTTTTTACTACAAAACCTTCTCCAAATAGTGTTATATTGTTATCAAAATATATGCTCATATCAACAGGAATTTGTCCATCATTAGTATAGAAAAGCTCCTTTCCGTTTCTAACTAAACCAAATTGAGTTACTGTCGTTCCATTTATGTTAAATTTTATTGTGACCGGTTTTAATTTCTCAACAACATCGATATAGCCCTTTGGTTCCATTCTTGGTGTTACGTAAATTTTATAACTGGTAAACTCATCAGGTGTAACATCAAATACAACTTTTCCTTCCTGGTCAGTATATCCTACAAATGCAACTTCATCAGATTGAGTGGTAAGATCATAGTAAGTTACTGTAATAAGCCTTTCTGGTTGTGGATTTCCCTTGTAGTCTTTAACAACAATCTGTACAGTGTTTGGCAAATTATAATAAACAACTTCTGGTACTATTTCTGCTTTATAGTAATTTCCATATCTATAGTTAGTTGATGTACATGTTGGATACAAGCTTTTGTCCCACCAGTGATCAGAGCTAATATCGTCATCTGTTACGTTGAAGTAGCTGTAATCAATCTCCACTCCTCCAAGACTATCCCTATCATCCCACGTTACATCAAGCTGGTACCAATCTCCATCAAGCTTTACCATATTCCACGCATGCCCAACTTTGCTTGCCACATCTCCTGCTTCCCCGTAGACAACAATTGTTTCTATCCCTGCAGTGTTCAAAAGTACATACATTGCTTTTGCATAACCATCGCACACTGCTAACCCATTTATCAGCGCTCCATATGCGGTGTGAATATCAAATGGTCCACTTCGGTTAAGGTAGCTTTCCATGTCATATCTTGTATGAAGTATCAAATAGTCATGTAAAGCCAAAGCTTTGTCATATTCATTATAAGTCCGGTCTATTACAGTTTGAACTATTTCTTGAGCTTTTTGAAAAACAGCTTGTCTTCTTGCAATTCTTTCTTGTTTTTCGTAGATATAAGGAATTATAAACATCATAACGTCTTCAACTTCGCCTGTGAAGAATCTTACACCAATTACATCACTTACTCCATAATCCAGTGCAAGCGGGTAATTTCTCATTAAATTCATAAAAATATTCTGACACAACTGGTTATAGTCAGCTATTTGCAGGTTTGTAGGCACACTTATAAACATTACATCATCCGCTGTTGAGTCGATTTTGTATGAAACCTTTTCAACTATTTCTGATTCATTAGAAGTCTGCTCCGCATACCCTGAAGCATCGCCATTTGAGTTAATTTCAAATGAATAACTTTCTGCTAAAACGCGGTTTTCATAAAGTGGTCCTAAATCTTTTTGAACTACTAATGTATAATTGCCGTCTGCTATCTCACTTGGTGTATAGAACAAAGTTGCACAAACATTATTTTCCAATATCTTTGTTGCCAATACACTAAGAGGACGTAGCTGCGCACCATCCTGCAGTGATATGTTTGTCCCGTACGGTATCTCAAATCCAAGGAAATTAGAATATACATCATTTACTACAACATCTAAATTGTAACCACTAACCGTTTTTACATTTTCGTACAAAACAGCGACAGATCTTGCTTTTAAACTTGTTATTTTTTCATCATTTACGTTACAAACAATAAAGTTGCTTTCGCTTTCGTTTATATTAAAATCTATTTCTTTTGTCACTTCTTCATTGGACGAAGTAAGATCAATTGATAAAGGAGAGTTATTTTTATCTACAGCAAAAGTGTATCTTAAATGTGAATTATTAGCATCATAAACATTTACCACAACCTCATCTAAGGTATATGTCCCTTTAGGTAGATAAACGCTCAAATCATCAGACAACTGATATCTTTGGTTGTTCAGCTTTACATACACACTTTCTGCAACTGAGGTTAAATTGAATAATCCATTAAATGTAAATGTTAACTTTTTAAGCGAGGTAAATGCAAATTGTAAAGTTGCACCTGATGTATTTAGCTGGCATGTTCTTACAAAATATAATTTTTCGCCATTTATCTCCTTTGCAACCTTAATTGTATACGTTCCTTTGTTTGCAATTATATTTATCTGGCTGTTCTGGAGATTTACTTTTACATCATCGGTTGTAAAAACATCACTGTAAGTACTATTTGCCACTGAAAACTCATAATCTGTCAACGCTTTGTTTTCATAAGAGAAGCTTATAGTAGCATTTACAAACTCAGACGTTGTTGTGTCTACAACAATTCTGTTCATTCCGCTTACCACATTTACTTCTTCAAGCAACGCATAAATAAGCCCCTTCTCAGCAGCATACTTCCATGCCAAGATTTTATAATCATTTCCTACTGGCACAATTACGCCTAATTCAGTTGTGTTTACCTGATATGTTTGGCTAAACTGCGAAGAGCGCCCTACCACTTTTACATTAAACTGGTTTTCATAAATATCAGTAGCTGTCTTTAACTTAAGTTTTATAACACCTTCTGTTGGCTTGATTGCATACAAAAGTCCACCATAGTTTTTTCCATCCACATTTATAATTAATTCTTTACTCTCAAAAACATTCAGTGAAATTGTTGCAACACCATTTGAATTTGTATAGCTACTTTTACCCTCTATCGTTACCAATTTGCCAGCAAGAGGATTGCCCTGAGCATCTTTAACTGTAACACTGACAGTATTGTCCTGACCTACTGTAATTGTTTCCTTGTCAACAGAAACCAAAGCTACAATTCCTGAGCTTGACACACCTGTTGAACCTGATGGCAAACTGCCTGTTGTGCCAGAAGATGTCCCTCCTGTTTGTCCAGAACTGGACGATGTTGTGCTTCCTATACTTCCAACAGAACCCTGGCTGCCTCCCTCTGAAAGTGAAGCTGTGTTATTTGATGTTGTTTGGGAACTGGTACTGCTCGTATTACTCTGACTTGAAGTTTGCTGCTGATTTTGGATTTTTTCTGTTTTACCATCTATTACTGTAACTATTTGTCCTTTTGTGACCTCATTATTATTTACATATACCCTCTCTTCATTTACTTGTATTTTTTCGATCATGCCCTGGGATAGTATATTCACATTCTGCGAATTTACAGTCAGCTCCTGTATTTTCGAGTTTGTTTCAACTTTCAAATTTGCTTGGTTTTGAATTATAACCTTATTTATATTCCCTTGAGTTATATTAACTTCTGCCCTTGCCGAAATAATTTCAACCCTCTCTGCATTTCCTTTTATAGAAACAGAAATACTTGAAGATTCATTTGAACTAATCACAATGCTTTTTATTGGTAACTTCGATAAATTCTCTATTATTGCATTTTCTTTTACTTCTACTTTTTCAATATTAGAATTTCCTGAAACTATAACTCTCGTAGCCGCTTGAATATTGTCAACTTTTACCTTTTGTGCTTTTACATTTTCTAAAGTTACACTGTGTTCACCACCACCGCGAATTATAATGCTGCCATTAATATTGGAATTCTCAATCTTTACACTTCCCTTACCCACACCTTCCGCAATAATTACATTTCCGTTTACTGAAAAGCCATTTATTCTTACACCAGACTTGTTGATAACAAGATTGCCTTTTACTTCCTTTGAAGTGTAATATCCCTCTTTATATAAAAGTAAACCTATGATATTGTCTAAGATACTCAATGCCTCTGCACGAGTTATAAACTTTTTGGGTTTAAATGTGTTATCTGGGTATCCTTTTATATAATTTTTCTGTACAAGCGCAGCTACATAATTTCTTGACCATGAAGAGATCTCATCTGCATCTTTAAAAGCAGAAAGCACATTGTTGTCATTGATCTGGTCAATTCCAAATACTCTGGCACATATGACAGCTGCCTCTTCTCTTGTTATATTTTTGTTAGGTTTGAATGTTTGGTCATTGTATCCAGTTATGTATCTTGACAATGAATTCAAAGCTGAATAATACCAATCTGTCTTTTTTACATCCTTAAAATTTATCCCAGCATCTATAGAAATTTCTCTTATGACATTTGCTAAAAGCTTAGCAAACTCAGCTCTGCTTATATACTGAGAAGGTTTAAAAGTACCATCAGAATATCCTTTTACAACCTGGTATGTATTGCCCCATTTTTCGATAAGGTCTTTTGCCCAATAGTTTGAGTTTATATCTTTAAATGCAGCTTGAACAGCTGCAATTGGGAAGATAAAATTAAACACAAAAGCAAAAACCGCTATTACCGCAATCCCTTTGCGAAAAGAATGCATTTCTTATTTACCTCCCATTAAATGTTTTTGTTGCTATCAAGATGAAAAATACAATTTACATTTTAGTTATTCTATTAAAATTTGTCAATATGTATTTTTTGTAGGATGAAAGTCTATTTTGAAAACTTCGCATAAAAATTGAACTTTGAAAATTGCTGTTAAGGAATATAATTATCTTTTGTGGCTATCGAAAAGAGAAAAATGGTCACAAGCAAAGTGGAGAAAATCTAAAAACTGATTTTAGAGGTGAAGCCAATTAAATGTAACATTTAAAGCTTTTGATGCGTTTTATAAATTTGATGTATAATAATTTTTGAAAGGATGTGATTGCTTGAAGGTCACTTTGATTTTTGTACTTGGTCTTTTGTCTGGTATAGGCCTTATAATAATTTGCAATAAATTGAGATTTCCTTTTAAAAAGAAAAAACCTCTTATAAAGATTGCACCCGAGCAAAAGTCGTTTGATGAGCTTGTTCAAGTTTACAATAGCGTATCTCAAGATATAAAAAGAAATTTGGAAGAATACTCTTCTTTTCCAACCACAGATTGCGGAAAATTACTTGCTGCAAGCCTTTTTACTCAAGTTACTGTGTGCCTCAGCATTCTTTCCTCTTTAGAAAAATTTGGCATTGACACAAAAGCTGTGTTTGACGAAATTGTAAGCAAAAACAAAGCCCAGCAGACAAGTCAGCTGAAAAATTTTTAAAGTTTGGGGGTGATTATCAGTTGTCTGCAAAAGAGATTTTACAAAAGATCATTATCAAAAAAGGTGATATAACAAAAGAGCAGGTTGACGCAATTGTAAATGCTGCAAATTCTCACTTAAAACATGGCGGTGGCGTTGCTCTTGCAATTGTAAGGGCAGGTGGGCAGGAGATACAAAAAGAATCAGATGAGATTATAAAAAAGATTGGCTTTCTGCCAACAGGAAATGCTGTGATAACAAATGCTTATCGCTTGCCTTGCAAGTTTGTAATACATACAGTCGGACCAATCTATGGTGAAGGCAATGAGGATGAAAAGCTCTCTAGAGCAATCTACAACAGCCTGTATCTTGCTCACCTTTACAATTTGAAAAGTATAGCACTGCCAGCTGTTTCAAGTGGCATATTTGGCTTTCCAAAGGACAGGTGCGCAAAGATTTTGATTGACACTTCAATTGATTTTCTAAGCAGCATCAAAACAAGCATTGAAAAGGTTGTCTTTTGCCTTTTTGATGATGAGACATTTAATTACTTTTTAAGCTACTATAATAGCAAATTCAGTAGTTAAAAATAACAACCCATATACAATAAATGCTGCAGTTCAATAGCGCAAACTGCAGCATTTATTTTTTAAGTTTTTGCTCCCAATTTTTATTATTAAAGTTTTTAAATTACAATTCATATTTTTTCTTTTATTATTCTAAGGTCAATGTCGTGTCGACCATATTCTTCTTTTGTCTTTTCTGTAACTTCAATTAGGTTTTCTATTTTCTTAGATGTCTCCTCTTTAAATTCTATCATGCCTTCTTTGATCTTTTCCATATCTTTCTTAAAGTCAAAAACTTATAGCAAAGCTGTTGTAAAGAGTATTTATACATCCTGTGTTCTCTTCTACAGCCTGTTTTAAGTCATGTACTTCTCCTTCCAGCGCACCGACTCTTTCTTCCAAAGCACCTACTCTTCCCTCCAAGGCACCTACTCCTTCTTTGAGCCCTACAAGTTCGCTTTCTACCCTGCTAACTCTACTCTCAAGTTCACCAACTTTTTCTTTTAAATTACCAATTTCTACCTCCACTCTATCAAGCCTTGCCTCTACTTTGTCAAGTCTTTCCTCAACTCTGTCGAGTCTTGCTTCAACATTGTTAAGTCTCTTCTCTACTTTGTCAAGCCTCTCTTCAACCCTGTCAAGGCGCAGCTTTACTTCTTTCATATCTGTTTTTAACTCTTCTATCCCTGAGACTATCCTCTCTAACATTTCCATTTCTGACATTTCAGTGCCTCCATAGAGGATTTGTTTTTTTATCATTGTATCAGATTTGGTATTAAAACCTCAACTGTTGTTGATTACTTCAAAAAACACCCCTAATATGCATTTTCCATAAACTTTCCACCAAATATGGTTGCTAATATGATCTTAATATCAAGCCAAAAAGACCAGTTTTCTATGTACCAGATATCATATTTTATCCTCTCTTCAATTGAAGTATCTCCTCTGAGTCCATGAATCTGAGCCCAGCCGGTAATTCCTGGGCGCACACGATGCTTTATCATGTATTTCGGGATTTCCTCCTTAAACTTTTCTACAAAATATGGTCTTTCAGGTCTTGGTCCAACAAGGCTCATATTGCCAACCAAAACATCCCAAAGCTGTGGAAGTTCATCTAAAGAAAGCCTGCGCAAAATCCTGCCAATTGGTGTTCTTCTTGGATCATCTTTTGTTGTCCATCTCACTTTTTCTTCATCAGGGTCTTGAACATACATGGTTCTGAACTTGTGCATTTTGAAAATGCGCCTGTTGTAACCTACTCTCTCTTGAGTAAACAAAACTGGCCCTTTTGATGTCAATTTTATCAAAATTGCAATAATTATGAATAAAGGAAGACATAAAATCAGTCCAATCAGAGAAACAACAATATCAAAACTCCTTTTTATAAACCTGTTTGTCCACTCGTCAAGGGGAGAATATCGTATGTTTATAAGAGGAATTCCTTCAAACTCTTCGATTTGAGCTTTTGAGGGAATATACCTTAAATAATCTGGAATTATATATGTTCTTATGCCATATTTCTCACAGATGTTTATTATCCAGGGAAGCTTTTTATATTCCTCAAGTCTCAGAGCAATGATTATCTCATCTACATGATGCATCTTTATGACATTTTCAAGTTCAGAGCTCTTAGCAAGCGCACTCTTTGAGTAATCATCAATAATGCCGATCACATTATACTCAACATAAGGTGAGGTTTTGATTTTGAGAATTAAATTATCTGATAAATCATTTGCTCCTATGATGAGAATATTTTCCTGTTTGATAAACTTGGTTTTATTTGAAATTATCAAACGTATTAAAATATACCGACTAATCAAACTTAAAGTAAAGTTTATCAACGTAAACAATGCCAAAAAAATTCTTGAATAATCAACTTGCTTAATAATGTAAAAAATTATAACAACAACTGCCAACGATATTACATTTGCCCTAAAAAGTTTGAGTGACACTCTCAATGCTGAACTTTTTGCTGCTGGTTGATAAACCTTTGAAATAAGAGCTAACAAAAAATAAGATGGCAAAAATATAGCTAATATCAGCAAGTAGTTCTCAACATCTAAATGACCCACTTTGGGAAACAAGTTACTTTCAAACTTTATAAACCACGCAATAAAGAAAGATAAAAAAACTACTACTATGTCAAAAACTTTATTAAGATTTGCATATAAACTCTTAAGACTATGCATGGCCTTTTTTCCTTTCCGAAAAAGTGTTCTTTATTTTTGTTTGAACAAGCTTTAAAAATTTAATCAATTTAATTGTAACAAATATCAATAAAGCTAAACTCTTTGGATATTTATCATAGTAATGTTTTCTATAGAAGATCCACATTGAATCATAAAAAGCTGACAAAACCTTCAAATTCCTGCCAGAACCTCTTTTGTGATGAATGATTTTTGCATCAGCATAATAGTAAACCTTAAACCCATTTTGCTTAGCTCTAAAACAAAAATCTATATCTTCACCAAACATGAAATAATCCTCATCAAGTAAACCTATCTTATCTATAACTTCACGCCTTATCAACATGAACGCCCCAACAACCGAATCAACTTCATAAGATTGATTTTCATCAAGATATGTAAGATTGTAACCTGCAAAAAATCTACTTTTAGGAAATAGCTTCGCAAATCCAAATATCTTAAAAAATGAATTTTTAGGGGTAGGAAACCCCCTTCTACATGCTAAATCAAGCTTGCCATCTGAAAGCACCACTTTGCATCCAAGAATTCCAATTTCTTTAGCTTCATCTTTCTCCAAAAAATCTATACAACTATCAAGTGTGCCCTTTAAAACTTCTGTAT
Organism: Caldicellulosiruptor obsidiansis OB47; assembly: GCF_000145215.1. Lineage (NCBI taxonomy): Bacteria > Bacillati > Bacillota > Caldicellulosiruptorales > Caldicellulosiruptoraceae > Caldicellulosiruptor > Caldicellulosiruptor obsidiansis. The sequence goes on along the minus strand of NC_014392.1, from coordinate 63,483 downwards.
CTGAATTTAAAAGCAATATGTACTTTCCCTTTGCAATTCTTATACCTATATTGTTAGCTTTAGCAAACCCTAAATTTTGTTTATTTTCAATCAAAATAACATCTGGAAATTCTTTTTTTACCATCTCTTGGCTACCATCACTTGAAGCATTGTCCACCACAATTATTTCAAGTTCTCTATAGGTGGGATTCTTATATATTGACTCAAGAGTTTTTCTGAGCAAATTCCTGGTATTGTAATTAACTATAATTATGGACAAATCCATCTATATTCTTCCTTTCATCAGCATAGCAAACTCTTCAAAAGCCTCTTCCCAACGTCTCATTTTATATCCAAATTCAAGTCTTAACATCATCTTGTCAAGTGCTGAATTTTTGGGACGTTTTGCTGGGCGAATAAATTTATCACTTGTAGTTGGATTGACTTTGCAGTTTATCCCAAACGTGTCCACAATCTTACATGCAAAATCATACCAAGAAGCTATGCCTTCATTTGTTACGTGGTATATCCCATATTTTTCTGAGTTCATCATTACTTCTACAGCTTGAACAACATCTTTGGTAAATGTGGGATTACCTCTTTGATCATTAACAACATCAATTTCGCCTTTTTCTTTAGCAAGTTTTACAATTGTTTTTACAAAGTTGTTACCATTTTCACCATACAGCCAGGCAATCCTCACTATAAAATATCTGCTACAAAAAGTTTTAACAAATTCCTCTCCCGCAAGTTTAGAAAGGCCATATATACTTATCGGATTTGGTCTATCAAATTCGTTATATGGCTTTTCTTTTTCTCCATCAAATACATAGTCGGTAGATATATATACAAGCTTTGCACCAACTTTTTCTGCAGCCATTGCAACATTTCGTATCCCAATGGCATTTACTTTAAAAGCAATGTCTTTGTCCCTCTCACACCCATCTACATTGGTGTAAGCCGCACAGTGGATGATGATGCTGGGCTTTATGGCTGAAATATAATTAACTGTACTGTCAAGATCAGTAATATCAACTTGTTCAATGTCAATACCTTTCACATTATATTTATTTTCAAACTGCTTTATAAATTCACTTCCAAGTTGGCCTTTGGAACCTGTAATTAGTATCATTTCTTTGCACCTCTTAAATTGTAAAGTGTTCTTTTTACATATTGGTGAAAATATTCAAATGTAGCTTTAATAAGAATCCATTCAAGCTTAATGTTAGAAATTTCCTTTTTTCTCATGTTTTCCTTTCTTTTTTCTTTAAATTTAGGTAAATTCTTTAGTCCTTCAAGAACTCCACTTATGTAAATTTTTCCTTTTCCTTTTTTAGCAAAGAATATAAATTTGATTAAGTATCCCAATAAAATAAAGGGAAAATTAATTATTAAAAGAGGTAAGGGAAGATTTTTGTATATAACATATATCGAGTTTCTTGCTGTAAGTCTGATAGTAATATCATTATACTTTCCGCCTGTTGTCGCACTTCCAACATGCAACACACTAATGTAAGGATAATATAAATTTTTATATCCTCTCATGAGCGCTCTTAAACCTAAATCTACGTCCTCAAGATATGCAAAAAAATCTTCATCGAAATAACCTATCTCATCAAGGATTTTTTTGTTATAGATCGCAGCGCCACCACATGAGGAAATAATTTCACACGGTCTATCATAAAGTTCTTTCGGAAGACCATTGCCTCTTTTAAATTGCCAACCTAAGATAGTGTACATATCACCTGCGTCATCAAGTAAATTTGGAAAATCGTGGGAAATCATCTTACACGATAGAGAAAATATATCTTCATGCTTTTCAAATAAATCTTCTATTTGTTTTATTTCAAACGCATTATAAATCATAGCATCATCATTTATTAAAAAAATCAATTTTTCTTTAGTTACATTTATCCCTATATTAACCGCCTTGCTAAATCCTTGATTATCCCCTAACAATATCTCTTTAATGTTTAAATTAATAAATTTAGCCTCATTTGTAATCTGCATATTTGTATTGTTGATAACAGTAACGTTAATGTTACCTTTTTTACCTTTTATATTTTTTAACGATGATAGAACATTAAAAATGTACATATTTTTTAATAGAGTTGGTATTATAACCTCTATATTGTTCACTCCCTTCCTTTGATCATCTTTTAAGATTAAATAAACTAGCGAGGCGGTTTTATAGCTTTGCCTTCTAACGATAGATATTTTTGGAGGGATAAAGGTATCTTATCATAATTTGAACCTAAAAACGCTCCACCTCCCCTTAGAATTTCAAATAATATACTATATATAAGCCAATAAACCCTTCTTTTATCAACATTGTTAAAAATATACTTTACGTCCTGTACTATATTGCCAAATATAACTTTTAAAACGTTATACTTATTTACTAAATCTATATCTAATGAAACTTTCAGACCCCTATACTCATCAAAATATCTCTTAAAAAAGTTTATAAGAGTGTAATTATGAGAATGGAGCACAATAGCATTATGGGCATATACTTTACAAAACCCTTTTTCAATGATTTCTTTCCCAAATACCTGATCTTCTGCATATGGTATTTCTTTAAACTTTATTTGAAGAAAAATATCTTTTCTAACAGCACTGCAAACATTTGAATTAAACCAAAACCAATGTTTTTTTTCGTTATACACTTTTAAAGAATTTCTATCATTAAAATCAACTTTTTGAAATGTATAATCACTATCTTCCGATTTGAAACTATTAAAATGATTTATTAATTCTCTTTTGATTATAGGCGTTGCATCCACAAATGGCATTTGTCTCGCAAAAACACATGCAACATCATCTCTTACTCCAAACGGCTTAATTAAATTTTCTAGCCATACTTCATTATACGGAATAGCATCTTGTGTCATAAATACTATTATATTTCCTCTTGATAAAAACGCTCCTTCATTTCTTGTTCTTCCATGATTAAATTCTTCCCGTTTTATAATTTTTAACTTGATCGGTAAGTTCTTTTCTATATATTCTAGAATTATTTTTTGTGTATTATCATTAGAGGTTGAGTCAATATAAATTACCTCACATGGCTTTATAGTTTGAGCAAAAATTCTTTCAATTTGAGTTCGTATGTATTTCTCTGCGTTAAGAGTTGGTATAACAATACTAATTTTTACATCCATACCTTAAATTGCTCACCACTCTTTCTTAACACTTTTAATTTTTTGAGACTAATATTTAATTTTTGAAAGAGCATAAATTAATTTTTCAACTTTCCTTGCTTGTTTTTCCCATGTCAAATGCTCTAATTTATCCACCTCTTTATATAGTTTGGAATGAAACACTGAAGGATTATCTATCACTTCAATAATCCTTTCTGCTATTACAAATGGATCAGGCTCTACTAAAGTAATACCTGGTACTTCTTCAAAAACAAGTTTATTACACTCTGATTTAACTTCTATTACCGGTAAGCCACATGCAATCATCTCTATAGGAATCAATGAATAATTGGTTAAAGAAAATACTACACCTACAGTGGCATAATTATAAAGCATTGATAACTGAGCAGAAGATAAAACACCTTTATCTTCAATTGAAAACCCAGGATTATGACGCAAGTTACTTCCAAAAAATATTATTTCTGTTTTTGGTCTTTTTTCCTTTACCAATTTTAATGCTAAGATCCCTAGTTCATAAGCTCGTCTGGGCGTTTCTCTTCTTGCATAAAATACAATTGTATTCTTGCTTCTTTGAATATTTTTTATATTATAGATTTGCGGATCAAATCCTAACTCAAAATAATCTCCAATTACACCATATTTTTCTTTTAGAATTTTGCATAACCATTTACCAGCAGTAATATATTTGTATTTAAACGAATAAGTGGCTTCTGCAAATAGATATTCTGCTGACATAGGATAAAAAATTGGCTCATAATCCTGAACAAAGTAGAACTTTTGATATGTATTTTTTATACTGTTAACGTAATATGCTGTCTGCCAACTTGTAGCAAATGTAACATCAACAGGAGGCAATTTTTCTCCCCATAAATAAACAATTGTATTTCCAATATTGATAAAATGTTTATCTACTAATTCTCTAATTGTTTCCTTTTTCTGAATTAAATAAGGAGGAATAATTGTAAGATAATTCTGATATCCCCATTTATCAAGATAATGGATCATTCGAAAAATTGTCATATGACCACCTGAACCAATATTGAATGCTGGAATTATCCAATTGATTTTTAATTTTTCATTTTCATTTATTTCCTTTTCTTCCCATTCACTTTTTCTTGCATATGTTATAAAGCTATAAAAGTCATAAGTTGTCGGTTGGTTTATATTTTTCATTTTTTGTTGTACTCGACCCAAAAGCCCTTTAACTCCCTCCTCTTTTAATACAACTACACTTTTACGTAGTATATTTTTCAATCTAACTACCTCCAATATTCGTTTTTGTTATGTATAAATATAGGGTAGCAAATACTATCTTCAGTTGTACTTTGTTAAATAATCCAAGTATATTGTGTATCATTTCTTGACTTCCAATCTTTGTACAAAAACTTTAAAAACAACACTCTCTATTTCAAGCATAATTTTTATTTATTGGGGTACTTAGCGTACCACTCTATAGTTTTTAAAAGAGCTTTTTCAAATCTATATTCAACCTTCCACCCCAATTCCTTTTGAATTTTACTCGAATCAATTGCATATCTTCTATCATGTCCTGGCCTGTCAGCCACAAATTGGATCAAACTCTCTGGTTTCCCAAGTAGTTTCAAAATCAATTTAGCTATATCTATATTTTTCCACTCATTATTCCCGCCAATATTGTATACTTCACCTATCCTCCCTTTTTTGAACACAAGCTCAATTGCTCTGCAATGGTCTTCTACATATAGCCAGTCTCTTATATTTTGCCCGTCACCATAAATAGGTATTGGTTTGTCTTGCAGAGCATTTAAGATTACAGTCGGTATAAACTTTTCTGGGTGTTGATGTGGACCAAAATTGTTTGAACACCTTGTTATGTTCACAGGCAAACCATATGTCTTAAAATATGCTCTTACAAGCATATCAGCTCCTGCTTTGCTGGCAGAATAAGGACTGTTTGGTGCCAAAGGACTCTCCTCGGTAAAATATCCTTCAGGCCCCAATGAGCCATACACTTCATCTGTTGAAATCTGAATAAACTTTTTTATTCCGAATTTCCTTGACACATCCAATAAAACTTGTGTTCCCAAAACATTTGTTTTAACAAATATATCGGGGTCCTTTATACTTCTGTCCACATGCGACTCTGCGGCAAAGTTTATTACATAGTCAATTTGATAATTTTTAAAAACCTCTTCAACTTTTGCCCTATCAACAATATCTCCTTTAATAAATGTATAATAAGGGTGGTTTTCTACCTCTTTCAAATTCTCAAGATTTCCTGCATAGGTTAATGCATCATAATTGATTATTTTGTATTCTTCTTTGCTAATCATGTACTTAACAAAATTGCTTCCTATAAAACCTGCCCCACCTGTTACAAGAATTGTTTCCATCTTCTTGTTCCCACCTTATCTAAATTTTGTTGTCCAATCAAAATTGATTTCCTTGTCATCCCAAGGAATTCTGTATTCATCTGGATTCTCTCTGTTATAATGCTCTGTTGTGAAATACACAATTATTGCCGGCTCATTCCCCAATACCCTATAGCCATGAGCAACCATTTTGGGTATTAAAAGTACTATAGGATTGTGTTCACCCATATAAAACACATTTGTCTTTTTATATGTTGGTGAGTCTGGCCGTAAATCGTATAAAACAACCTGTGCATTGCCTTTTGGGAAAAACCAAACATCGTCCTGCAATTTATGATAGTGAAAAGCTTTTATTACCCCTGGATAAGTCAAAGACATCGAAGCCTGTCCAAATTTTTCTAAAAGCCCATCTTCGTCTCTTAAAATCTCCATGAAAAAACCTCTATCATCAGCAAATTTTTCAAGTCTTTTTACCTTAACACCTTCAATAAGCTCCATAATCCTTACCTCTCCTCTAATTTATATTCCATTAAAATCTAACACCATATTTTCAGCAAGCTCATTTGCTCTTTTTAGCGATTCAAAAGTCCCTGCATCAGTCCACCAACCCTTCAGAAAATCGAAATACAGTTCTCCTCTTCTTATATATTCATTATTGACATCTGTAATCTCCAACTCGCCTCTTTGAGAAGGCTTTAAAGTTTTAATGATATCAAATACCTTGCTATCATACATATAAATTCCCGTCACTATGTAATTACTCTTGGGATTCCTTGGTTTTTCTTCTATGGAAATTATTTTCCCATCCTTTAGCTCTGCAACTCCAAACCTGTGAGGATCTGGCACTTCTTTTAAAAGAATTCTTGCCCCTTTTTCTTGCTTCTCAAAATTCCTAACATACTCCGAAATATCATCTTCAAAAATATTATCACCCAAAATAACAACGCATTTATCATTGCCTACAAAAAAGCTACATAATCCCAATGCTTGGGCAATTCCACCAGGTTCATCTTGAATCCTATAAGTAAACTCCAATCCAAACTCACGACCACTTCCTAATAAATTGACAACAGCTCCCATGTGTTCTTTACCGGTTATTATCATTATTTCTTTGATACCTGCTTGTTTTAATTTGAAAATTGGATAATAAATCATTGGATATTTTCCAACAGGCAACAAATGCTTGTTTGTAACCTTAGTTAACGGATATAAACGTGAACCTGTTCCTCCTGCCAAAACTATTCCTTTCATGAAATAACAGTCCTTTCTTTGAATATTTTTTATTTGTTAAACCATCAAGAGTTCCTGTAAGCCTCACAAACCTCTTTTGCATTGCCTATCATTTTCATTCTGCCTTTTTCAAGCCACAAAACTCTTTGGCACATTCTCTCAATTTGATCTATTGAATGGGACACCATCACTATGGTTGTCCCTTTTTCAAGCATACTATTAATTCTTCTTTCGCACTTTTCCTGAAAATGAAAGTCTCCTACTGCCAGAATCTCATCAACAATCAAAATGTCGGGGTCAACAATTGTAGCAATAGCAAAACCAAGTCTTGCTTGCATACCAGACGAAAAGTTTTTTAGAGGAACATCTAAAAAATCTCTCAGTTCTGCAAACTCTACTATCTCGTCAAATTTTTCTTTCATGAACTTTCTTGAATAGCCCAAAATAGCGCCGTTTAAGAATATATTCTCTCTTGCAGTAAGTTCAAAGTCAAAACCTGCTCCAAGTTCAATCAATGGTGCCATAGTACCGTTTACATAGACTCTACCCATTGTCGGCTTTAAAACTCCTGCAATTATTTTGAGCAGGGTACTTTTGCCTGCCCCGTTTAAGCCTATTATACCAAAAATTTCACCTTTTTTGATTTCAAAACTTATATCCCTCAGTGCCCAAAATTCTTGAAAGTAGAGCTTGCCTGACACAAGTTTTATAAAGTATTCTTTAATACTATAAATCTTTTCAGATGCCATGTTAAACATCATTGAGACATTTTCAATCTTTACAGCTGTATTTTTATCCATCAAGACCTCCAGATGACTTTCAGCATATTTTTTACACATACAAGATGAATTTATTTTGTTTTCGATAAAAAACTAAAAGTCCTATTACTAAAAATATTATGTCTACCAAAATGCAAATTAGAGTTTCCTTTAGTGTAGGCAGTGTACCATAAAATGTTACTTTTCTAAAATATTCTATAAAATAATACATCGGATTTAGCTTAATCAATGTCAGATATTTTTGTGGAATTATGCTCACAGGGTAAAATATGGGTGTCAAATACATCCAAGCAGTTAATCCAACCGAGTATAGATGAATCAAATCTCTGAAAAATACTGCATAGCAAGATAGAATTAAGCCTATGCCTATTGAAAAAATTAATATGAATAGTAAAGGAATAGGAAATAACAAAAATGTCCACGATAAATTAACATTATTGCCCAATACTATCATTCCTATTGTAACTAAAACAATTGCCAAAAGTGAGAAAATTAGATTAAAAAAAGACGACAAAACCTTGGAAACAGGAAATATATATTTTGGTATATATACCTTCTTAATGAGCGAAGCGTTATCAATGATTGCCCTCATTGCACTTGAGGTTGATTCAGAAAAAAAAGCAAACATAATCTGTCCAGTCAATAAGTAAATAGGATAATTCTTTATGTCAAATCTGAAAAGGTGAGAAAATACAATTGTTAAAACAATCATCATCAAAAGAGGATTTAGCAAGCTCCAAAACATACCTAAAATAGACCGTCTATATTTAATTTTTATATCTCTCAAAACAAGTTCATATAAAAGATCTCTGTATTTTAAAAAGTTTGCCAAAAATCTATTCAAATTACAAGTCCACCCTTTCTTTGCTCAGCCAACTATATCTTTTTCTTAACTTCTTCAATTATTTGCTGAGTTCTTTGTGTCATCGCAAACGGCACAATCTTTTCTTGGCCAATTAGCTCTTTTGGAATATGTTCTCTGTACTTTTTCAATCTCTCAATCTCCTCAGGAATCTTTAACACTACCTCATAGTACTTCTTCGCTTTCTCTTTATCACCTTTTCCAAGGTAATAATCTCCAACCTTTGCATATGCATCAGCCTTCAGCTCATAGTTTGCTGGTTGAAGAGGCTGAAGTTTTATCCCCTCTTCTATCTGTGAAAGTCCGCTATCTATTGCCCCATGAGAAAGAAGATATACGGCATATTTAAACCTTATCTTTGCATTGAACCTATCATTTACAATTGCCTGTTTGAAATAACCATCTGCCTTTGCAATTAGGTTTGCGTCTTTGTTCTGGTCACCTATTCTGTATAGAGCAACCGCATAGTCAGAAAGTGCATTGGAGCTGAGTGGGTCGTATGTGACAGCTTTTGACAAAAACGAATATGCAGCAGACAAATTTCCCATCTGCAGTGCCTGCTGACCAATATTTGCATAGTAATTTCCAAGTCTGAAATTCAGTGAAATTACTATCATAAGCAGATAAAATATTGCCAGCAAAGCAGACACAAAATTTGTTGTTTTGCCCGTGTAAATCACCTTTTCTTGCTTATGCTTCTGAAGAATTTGTAAAGAGGTTGAAACTAATACCCCTAAACCTGCAAATAGCAGAACCTGCACAGATGCGAGCGAAAAGTCAAAGTCAAGTGCTGAGTGAAAATAAAGCTGTACAGCTGCAGCCACAAGTCCAGCAATAATAATATTCTCTTTTTGTTCCTTTTTAGCCCATGCCCTGAGCGAAGTTGAAAATAAAAACCATAAAAATATTAGTAGTATACAAAATCCAACAATCCCCGTGTCAAGAAGCACCTGTAAAAAGTAGTTGTGAGACTGGGTTGTAAAGTATAAATAAGACTGGTACATAAAATACAGTGATACCCATGCCCCTCCACCATAGCCAAATACAGGACTTTTCAAGAATATCTTTAACCCGTCTTTATAAAACACCATTCTTTCGACAAAGTTTCTTTCTTTCCAGAACATAGCTATTGACTTCATTTTTTCAACCATGTCTGAGGGAATCAAATGCGTCTTTAGAGCAATGGCAAAACCAATGATAGCCAAAATGCCAACAACGGCTGCTCCGGCTATGTAAATGTTGTTGCTAATACCATAAAGTCTTCTCTCCACAAATCCAAAAGCATATGTCAGGACAAACACCAGAAGCATCTGGAAGAGCAAGAGAAGCCAAAGTTTCACTTTCCCATGTTCGTTTAGGTTTGCCCCAACCTTATTCAAAAAAGCAATAACAAAAGCGCCAATAATCGCTATGTTAAAAATGAGCGAAATTCTTTTTTCTCTCGGCAAAAGCAAGAAAAACACCAAAAGAGCAAGCAAGAGGGTAATATATGATCCTCTTGAGTATGTATAGAAAAATGCTGTAAATATAAAGCTTGAAAAGGCAAAATAGAAGCTTTTAAGCAGCTTATTTTCACTGTATATTGCCAGCATTAAAGAGATTATAAATCCGAATGCTAAAACAGTTCCTGCCGTGTTATGATACTGCAAGGTTGAGTTTATCATATTCCCAACCCAAAGCCCGTTCATTGCCATGCCAAGAGGACGGGCAGTTTCGGGAATTAACTTTACCGCTGCTTGATACCCAAAAAATGCAACACCTACTGTTGAGAGAAAAAGGGTATTCAAAATAGCAAACTTTTCTGCCTTGCCTTTTGAAATTCTCGATGCAATATAAAAAACTGCAAAGTAAAATGCATACTTAAAAAATTCTCCAAGAGCAAGCCTTCTATTTGCTGCAAAAAAGTAGGGAACGATATATGCTACCATGAAAAGACGTAAAATTAGTTCAAGTTTTGAATTTACTAAAAAACCCTCTTTTGAAAAATAAAGATATATTGCAAAAAGGATAAATATTCCAGCCATAATTGCTTGAAATACACTTAGCTCATAGTCAAAATAAAGTCCTCTATAATATGGACTCATCAGAACAAGCACACAAAAGGCAAAAAGCACAAATGCTTTGTATGCCGCAAGTGTTTTGCCGGGAAAAATTGAGGTTTCACTTTCACCAAACTTATTGGCACTTTGAGATATACTTTTTCTCTCACTTTTTTTCGCCATAACACAACTTCTCCTTTATCCTTTGTATTTAAGTACCAGAACTTTCTGCTTTTCAGGAAGACTATTGATTTCAATCTCGCTTGTTTGCAAAACTTCAACATCTTCAAAATGCTTTGTAAACTCCTCTACCTTCCCAAGGTCAAATTTTAGCTTTTCAGTCTTATAATGCATAGGAATTATGATTTTTGGATTTATAGCCTTTGCGACATTTAAAGCCTCTTTGGCATTAATTGTATACACGCCACCAACAGGAATGAGCAAAATATCAACCCGCCCCATCTTTTCAAGTTCAGTTTCTGCAAGCTCATGTCCCAGATCGCCAAGGTGTGCAACTGAAAACTTATCCTCAATTACAAACACAATGTTTTCTCCGCGTTTTTGCCCTTTTTCTTTGTCATGGAAGGTCTTTATGCCTTTTATTTTAACACCTTTGACGTTGAACTCTCCTTCCTTGTCGACAAGAACATAATCTCCTTTTAGGCTTTTTGTATATGCATGGTCAAAATGTTTGTGAGATGTCAGCACCACATCTGCAGATAGTTCAAATACTGTGTAACCAACCGAGCTGTCGTACGGGTCTGTGATTATTTTTACTCTAGATTCTGTTTCTATCAAAAAGCTTGCATGTGCAAGGTATGTTATCTTCATACTTAATTCATACCTGGTCAACCAAACTGTGCACATTAGCACGAGTTTGGCGGCTGGGGTATTTATAGTCCGCCTTTCAGGCTTTCCCAGCCCCAGCAGGCGGTATTTGGGAAAGCCATAGCCCCTGTCCCAAGAAACAGGAACTTACGCCTTTATAGGTCTTCCCCACTTGCCCTGAAACTAAAAGTGATTTCAGGACAGACATGTCACGCAGGACTCTGTCAGGGGAGAGTGGAGTCACCACCGCTACCCTGAGAACTCGCCAGAGATTGTGGTTTTTGCCACGACTACCTGCACTTGTTCCATCCAGTGGTACAGATAGCCTCTCTGCCTCACTCCCAAGGCTTTGTAAAAACTTTTTCGCTCTATCTATCTCTCTGAGTTGCTTTTTCCTAACGTATGTGTTCTTAACTACCTTCCTTACGTACTCCTTCAGTTCCTCCAGTTCGTTTACATCAAGTCTACTGAGAAACATCATATAGTTGTGCGGTATCCTTTCTCTCAAGCCAAGCCCTCTTCGGGCTATCACATATGCAGCTGCCACGTCCTTGCTCACCATAAACTGCGGTGCATACTTTAACATCCCTATCACAGAAGTATACGCAGGGTTTACTTCTATAACCTCTACTCCTTCTCGCTTTGCTAAAAGTTTTACCTTCTCCAAAAGTGACCTGTACCCAAAATAGTGCCTTATCCGTCTTGATTTTCTACCTGAAAAATCTCCTCTTTTCCCTTTGTCCTTTATGTTCAACTTCTCAATTACTAGGGCTTTTTGATTATCTTTCGCCATTTCTACTATCATGTATGCATACTGCCACCTGTAATACTCCCTCTTGCTTGAACTCCCACTCTCAAGCTCTGGCATTGGTATTCTGCCATATTCTAGAAGCTGTCCACTCTTGTCTGTTTCTGTCCATGCCACGTGCCTGGGATATGCGTTTGTGTCTATCCCTATAACTCCACTTGTTCTTGTCATCGCAGGCCTTGGGAAAACTTCTTCAACGGTAAAATAGGCATATATTTTTCCATTTTTGAGTTTCAATTCAACAGAATAGGGTTCCCCACAAGTACCTATCGCCTGCAACAGTTGATTCCTGTCTGTGTACGTTCCACCCTTTACTTTCCATCCAGGCTGTATCGTCGCATATACATACTCCTTTTCTCCCACGTTAATTCTGAGTTTTGTTAAGGAACCATCTATCTCAATCCTTGTGTTGAGATTCCCCTTCTTACTCCTGTCTCCCCTTGAGTACAGATTCCCTTTCCTCTTCTCCTGCCACTTAAGTTGAAGTTTCCTGTATTGATCGCCATTTATATGCCTCTTCTGGAGTTTTTCAAAAAGCTGCCTGCCACCAAAAATAACCTTTTTAGGACTTTCTCCTCTTTCTTTGCATGAGTTTAAAACACTCTTTGCTTTCATTATCGCATCATCAACGTATCGGGAATTCAGATTGAAAATTCCCTGCAGTTGCCTTTTGAGTTCATTCCTTTTATATCCTTCCAGTAGCCTCTTGTATGCATACCTCATACAAGAGGACCATCTTCTCATAAGGTCTAATACTCTTTGCTTATCTTCGCCGCCCTCAAAGATTAGCTTGGCCTGAACTGTTACCATGTCTTTTATTAGCACCTCTTTGCCAATAAATCCTTGCTGCAAAAGATGTATACTGCCGCTATTAAGTCCTCTGCCAGTTCTTCTTTTATATCTTCTTCATTTTCTCTGCCGTTTAACACTACAAGTTCTACCCCAAAACTCTCCATGAAAAACTTAAGATATTAAAATCCAAACCTTGCAAGTCTGTCAGGATACTCTATTACAACTTTTGCAACTTCTCCTCCTTTGATTTTGTTCAAAAGTTTTAATAGCCCTCTCCTGTTTTCATTTTACTTTGCTGGCTATTTCAGATATAACTTCATACTGCCAACCTTGAGACTCTGCGTATTCCTCAAGTCTTCTGATTTGGTTTTTAAGGTATTCTTCTTGCTTTTTAGTGGAGAGTTTTGCATACAAAACAACGGTTGGTTTTGGTTTTTCTTCTGTCATGCCAAGTAGTTTTTTTATGTCTTCTTTTTTGTACCTTCTCCTTCCCTTAGGTAGCTTGAGAGGTATTATTAACCCTTCCTTTTCCCAGTTTAGGAAATAGCCTTCGGCTAATGCTATATATCTCTTTAACTTTTTGCATACTCAGTAATATTCAATATCACCTAATCAAAATCATACCTTTTTGCCTTGTTATTTTCAACTGTTGTGACCTCCTGTAATTTTATATCATAGATAATTATATACCAAATAGTATCAGAAGTTAATTAAAATTTTGTGAAAAAATTTTTCGATTTAAATTGAACTCAAGTTGTAAGTTTTGTTATAATCTTGTTAAAGGATTTTAAAGGTTTTAGTGAAAGGAGCAAAAGACAGGTGAAATTCGTATTTCAAACGTTTAAAGCTGAAAAGAGATTGATTTTTATATCTTTTTTAATTTTTGCTCTTTCTTGTATCTTAGGCATATTGATTGGAGTTTTTTTCGGAGATGAAATCCAAAAGTTTATCGACCAATACTTAAGAAAGTTGTTTGAGAGCATAATAAAAGATGCAAAATCCCCTTATCTTCTTTTCATAGGAATTCTTAAGAACAATATGAAAGTTTATTTTATAATAATCACACTTGGAACTCTGAGTTTTGGATTAATATCAGCACTTGTCCTTTTTACGAATGGTGTTATAGTGGGAGCTATTGGAGCAATCTCTGCAAAACATATGTCAATTGCAAAGACTCTACTTTTGATATTACCCCATGGTATATTTGAAATTGCTGCATTTTTGATAGGAAGCGCAGCCTCTACCATCTTCCTAGAAAGTGCAGTTTTATCAAAAGAAAAGCCTGACATAAAGCTCTCTTTTAAAAGATTTTTTGTTCTTGCTGTTTGCGGAGCTATATTAGTAGTATTTGCTGCATTCATTGAAGCTTTCGTAACATTGAGATTTGCAAAATAAAATGGTGACCCCGAGGGGATTCGAACCCCTGTTACAGGCGTGAAAGGCCTGTGTCTTAACCACTTGACCACGGGGCCACCTGTCACTTTTAAAATTAAATGGTGAGCCATCCGCGACTCGAACGCGGGACACCCAGCTTAAAAGGCTGGTGCTCTGCCTACTGAGCTAATGGCCCACACAAATTAAACACGGTTTGATATTATAAGCTCTTTTTTTTAATTTGTAAATACCAAAAATATATTCGTTACTATATTTTTTCAACTTGCTTTCACAAATCTTATCTGGCTCATGCAAAGATCATAGTAAATTCCTTTTTTCTTTATAAGTTCTTCATGGTTACCCATTTGCGCAATTTTACCTTTTTCCATAACAATTATAAGATCTGCATCTTTTATTGTAGAAAGTCTGTGAGCTATTACTACAGATGTTCTATCTTTCATTACCTTGCTCAGAGCATTCTGGACCATTATCTCGCTCTGGGTATCTAAGGAAGCTGTTGCTTCATCAAGAATCAAAATAGGTGGATTTTGCAGCATAACTCTTGCAAGACATATAAGCTGTTTTTGTCCTGTTGAAAGCCTTGTTCCTCTTTCACTTACCTGTGTATCATATCCATTTTCAAGTTCTGATATAAATTCATGAATGCCGAGAAATTTACAAACTCTTACTACATCCTCAAACTTTGCATCGGGTCTGCCATACAAAATATTTTCAAGAATGCTTCCTGAAAATAAAAATGGTTCTTGCTGTACAATCCCTATAAGTTTTCTCAGACTCTTAAAACTTATTTTTCTCAAATCAATACCGTAAATCAGTATGCTTCCCTTCGTCGGGTCGTAAAATCTTGCAAGAAGATTTGCTATAGTGGTCTTACCTGAACCTGTTGCACCAACAAGCGCAACCATCGTACCTTTTTTTATCTCAAACGATACATCCTTTAAAACATATTCCTCATCCTTATATGCAAACCACACATTTTTAAACTCAATCCTATCTTTAAAATCTTCTATATAAACAGGATTTTCATCTTCTTTTATCTCAGGTTCAATTGCCAGAACTTCAAAAATCCTCTCAGAAGATGCACTTGCAACAAGAAGCTGATTATAAAAATTAGAAAGTGTTACAACAGGACGCCAGAACCTATCAAGATAACTGACAAATGCAATCAAAGTTCCAACTGTCACTCCGTTTATTTTCAAAAGTTTTACACCATAAAAGTAGATTATAAGAGTGCCTATCATAGAACAAACTTCTACAGCTGGTGCAAAAATGCCGTTTACCTTCACTGCTTTCATCCATGATAAAAATACATCGTCTATTACCTCTTTGAATATTGACCTGTTCACCTTTTGCCTCACATAAGCTTGAATAACTCTTATTCCGCTTATATTTTCATGTATATACGCATTAAGATTTGAAATCTTTCTTCTCACCTGTCTCCAGTTTCTTTTTATTGCGTTTCTTGTGGCAAATAAAACTGCTAAGAATACTGGTATTACAGAGAATGTTACAAGTGCTAACTTAAAATTTATAGAAAACATTATGACAGTAGCAATAATCAATGTTGACATATCAGTTACTACATTCACTATGCCATTCGTAAACAAATTGTTGAGAGTATTTACATCGTTTACTATTCTCACTGTGATTCTTCCTGTTGAATTTCTGTCAAAAAAGCTGAAAGAAAGGTTTTGTATATGATCAAACAGTGCTTTTCTTATATCAAACAAAACCATCTGCCCTGTTCTGTTTGCAAGTCGTATTTTGTTTTTAGAACATTCCTTGTTTATAAAAAGCATCAAAATCATTAAAAAACCAATTATCAGAATACCTTTAAAATTTTTCTTTGGTATATATATATCAACTGCCTGTTTCAATAAATATGGTGAGATTAAATCTGCAACTGTTGCAACAAACATAAAAACAAGCGTAAGTAAAAGCCATTTTTTATATGGTATCAAAAACTTAAAAAGTCTTTTTAAATGAGGTATCTTCAGCTCATAAGTAGTTTCTTCCTGTGAAAATATTGGTCTTCTGGCTCCAGAATCAGACATTTTAAAAAACTCCCCCTTTGAAAAACTTTTTAAGCTGGAAGTGTATTTGCGCGCTCTATAAGCTGTTTTTTAAATGTTGAATAATATCTTCCTTTAATCTTCATCAAATCTTCATGTTTCCCCTGCTCAACAATTCTGCCACCATGCATATAGTAAATCATATCTGCATCAACCACAAGCTGAGATATTCTGTGAGTTATTATGATTGTGGTTCTCCCCTTTATCACCTCTTTCAAAGTTTCTTGAATCTCCGCTTCAGTCTCAAAATCAAGGCTTGAAGTTGCATCATCAAGCACCAGAATTCTGGGATTATATACAAGAGCCCTTGCAATTGCTATCCTCTGTTTCTGTCCACCCGAAAGACCCACGCCCCTTTCTCCAACAACTGTATTGTAGCCATCCGGTAAATTCTCTATGAATTCATCAGCTCTTGCAAGCTTTGCTGCAATCCTTATCTCCTCATCTGTTGCATCAGGTTTACCAAATGCAATGTTTGCTGCAATAGTATCAGAAAATATAAAAGGTTCTTGCATGATAATACCTATATTTCTCCTGAGCGAACACAGTTTTATATTCTTTACATCAATATCGTCAATCAAAACCCTCCCAGAAGATGGGTCATAAAACCGTGCAAGAAGATTTATTAATGAGGATTTCCCGGAACCAGCTTGTCC
Source organism: Caldicellulosiruptor obsidiansis OB47 (assembly GCF_000145215.1). Classification (NCBI taxonomy): domain Bacteria; kingdom Bacillati; phylum Bacillota; order Caldicellulosiruptorales; family Caldicellulosiruptoraceae; genus Caldicellulosiruptor; species Caldicellulosiruptor obsidiansis. The sequence goes on along the minus strand of NC_014392.1, from coordinate 46,528 downwards.
TAATATGGCAACAACCTCACCCGGTTTTATGTGGATATTGATCTCTTTTAAAACAAATTTTTCTCTGTATTTGAAATACACATTTTCAAACTTTATATCACCTCTGACGTTTTTAAGAACAACACCATTTTTTGGACTTTTGATTGTAACATCGCTATCAAGAACCTCGAATACCTTCTCCAGAGAAGCAAAAGCATTTTGCCACTGGTTAACAAGATTTTGAATGTTTCCAATAGGTGCTGAGAACATATTAACATAGCTTACAAATGCAAACAGAGTACCAATTGAGATCTTTCCTTTAATTGCAAAGTATCCACCCACAATAAGAATTATGACAGAGTTAAGTCCATTCAAAAAACCTGCAACAGGGTTATGGACAGACCTTATATCAGCTGCCTTAATATTTTTCTCTGTAAAATCATATGCGACTTTTTCAAAACTTTTCTTTTCCAAATCTTCATTCCCAAAAGCTTTTACAACTCTTATTCCTGTTATATTTTCCTGAACCTTGGATGTGAGTCTCTCAAAAGAAGTTCTTATTGCCTTGAACGTGGGCTGAAGCTTTTTTGCAAGACTTTTAACATTCAAGAAAATTAGTGGTGCAGTTGCAATGCTCAGAATTGAAAGGAAAAGGTTCATTGAAAACATTATAGAAAGGGCAGCAACAATTGTAATTGCTATGCTCACAACCTGGACAAAACTCTGGTTTAGAAAGTTTCTGATAGCCTCCAAATCACCAACCATTCTGTTCATAATAGCTCCTGTTGACGCTCTGTCATAATATTCAAAAGACTGATATTGTAGCTTTGTGTAGAGCTGCTCTCTCAATCTGTAAAGAGCTTTTTGAGACGTGTATTCAAATATGTAATTTTGAAAATAGGCAACAATAGCTTTTAAAATTATCAGTCCTGCAAAAATAGATGCAAAATACCCAAGCTTTCCAAATCTTTTTGCTACTAAAACATCATCAATAATATGCTTTGAAATCTTTGGAACTGTCATGTTACAAAATATACCAACAAGTGCCAAAATTAACCCTACAAAAATCAATAACCTGCATTCGTCTACATACTTCATAAGTCGTTTCAGATAATCCAATTTATCCCATCTCCCTTTTTGTATTTCTTTAATATCTATTATACATCCATCACCAAAAAAAGTTAAGCTATTCCCACAAAAAAACACTATTTTTATGTTTCAAATCAACACAAAAAGCCACCCGAATCAACTACATTCTCGGATGGCTTTTTATTTTTAACTTTGCTCACTCTTTTACAATTATATTCTCTCTTGAAGGACCTGTGCCAATCAACCATACCTTAGCACCAGTTTCTTTTTCTATAAACTCAATATATCTTTTTGCACTTTTTGGCAGAGAATCATAATCTTTTGCAGATTTTATCTCCTCTTCGTTCCAGCCTTCAAACTCTTCATATACAGGTTCACACTCCATTGCAACCCTTAAGGATGCGGGGAAAAGGTCTAAGACTTTTCCTTCATACCTGTAACCTGTACAAATTTTTAATTTGGGAATACCTGAAAGCGTGTCAAGCTTTGTAAGTGCTATTCTGTCAATTCCGTTTATCAAAACTGCATACCTCACAACAACAAGGTCAAGCCAACCACATCTTCTTGGTCTTCCTGTTGTTGTTCCATACTCTCTTCCCTTTTCACGTATTACGTTTCCCATCTCATCTAAAAGTTCTGTCGGGAATGGTCCTTTGCCTACCCTCGTTGTGTAGGCTTTCACAACTCCTATAACCTCTTGAATGTACTTTGGAGCAATCCCTGCACCTATACAAAATCCACCAACTGTTGGGTGCGAGGATGTAACATAAGGATATGTTCCGTAATCTAAATCAAGCATTGTTGCCTGTGCACCCTCTAAAAGCACTTTTTTCCCTGCCTTAATTGAATCATTCAGAAGCTTTATTGTGTCTGTGATATAAGGCTTTAAGATCTCACCATATTTCATGAACTGTTCTAAAAGCTCTCCAAACTTCATTGGTGTTTTGTGGTAAACATGAGTAAGTATCTGGTTCTTCCTTTCATACACGTTTCTGAGTTTTTGTACAAACTCATCTTCATCAAGCATGTCACAAACTCTGAGATTTGTCCTTTCTGTCTTATCAGTATATGCAGGACCTATTCCTCTTTTTGTTGTGCCAAGACTATCTTCTCCTCTTTGCCTTTCTTGCTCCTCATCTAAAATCTTGTGGTACGGCATAACAAGATGTGCTCTGTCGCTAATTTTCAAGTTCTCTGTTGATATCCCTTCTTTTTGTAAGTTTTCTATCTCCTGTATCAAAGACTCCGGGTCAATTACAACACCATTACCTATTATGTTGAGCTTATCCTTGTAAAGTATTCCTGAGGGTATAAGATGAAGTTTGAAAACTTTACCGAAAGCTTCAACTGTGTGACCTGCGTTGTTGCCGCCCTGAGCCCGAACAACAACGTCAGCTTCTTTTGCCAAGAAATCTACAATTTTGCCTTTTCCTTCGTCACCCCACTGGGTGCCAACTATCGCGCGGATTTGCTGCATCTTTATTCATTCTCCTTCTTTTATATGCTAAGATATTAAAAAGTCCTTTAATATTATATCAGAATGAAGTGAGTTTTTTAAGTATCTAAAATCTTCTCAGTCTTTTAACATCCAAAGTATCATCGGATATTGGCTCTGCTTCCTTTGATTTTTTCGCATAAGTATCTTTCTTTCTCAAAAAAGATACTTTATCCCGTGCCTTTTTAAGTGAATGTGGCTTTGCAATCTTTTTAAAGCCTGAAGATATTGCTAAAAAGTACCTTTCCACCTGAGGATACAGACCAAATCTTCTAATGCTCACTTCTAAAAGAAATAAGACAATACAAAGAATTATCAATAAACTGCTAATATCTCTTTTTTCTTCTGTGCTCTTGAGTCTTCCCGCATACACCTCATTGGGGTTTTTTATAACTTTTGCACCTGATAAGGAAATAAACTGTTCAAACCTGCTACTGTCTACATCCACTCTGAACTCATCAGAGTAGTTAGCTGAATAGAAAAACGTTGATACCTTAGATTTATCTTTGCTACTTATGGTTGCCACAAATACATAATTTCCCAACATAAAATCAACTTTAGATTCGAACATATCTGGTGCAGTTCTTCTCATTGCAATTGTCTTTTCTTGGTCGTTTGGATATACGCATTTAAGAGTTGCAATGGTATCAGCATCGAACTTCCCGACCAAAGATACCACCAAATCTTTTTCTTTTCGAACATTAAAATCAAAGCTGCTGTCATCTGCCCCTTTTTCCAACCACTTGAAAACCTTTGTCCAAAACTGTGAAAATTTATCCCACAAAACCCAGTCACGCGACCACTGCCCGCTCAAGTCCGAACACCATGCAGCAACCTTTCCAAGCCCGTACCTCCACACTGTCAAAATTGGCTCATCCTCGTCGCTCACCAAAAGACTGGTTGCAAGGTCTTTTTTTGTTGTTGCGATATACCCATAAAGTGGTGGATAAGAGGTAAAACCTGAATTTATAGCATTTGTCTCAACCATTTTGGGGACAAACTTCTTTTCCTTCATGTACTTGCCTTTTATAATTTTTGTCTCTTTTAAAAACACATCAACAAGCTCATAAGGATTGGAAACTAAATAGAACCTGCCTGAGGTAAAGGAGGCTATCCAGCTCAAAACGGGCAGGTTTACAAACTTTCCAACACCAATTGTGGTGATTTTAATGTTATTCCTTTTTGCCTCATTGGCTGGAATTTCATAACCGCCTTGTTCACCCATGCCATCGGTCAGAAGCACAATCAACTTGCTTTTTGCCTTTGACTTTTTCAGAGTTTTAACTGCTTCACTCAAGGGTGGAATTATAGCCGTCCCACCACCTACTTCAATGCTTGAGATGCTTTCAATAACATCTTTTTTTCTGACAAGCTTGCTAAACTCATATGCCCAGTAGTAATTGTGGTCAAAAGCAATCACGCCAACACCATCTGAACTTTCAAGGTGCTCAATCATCTTTGCAGAAGCACTCTTGGCAATCTCTAATTTTGAAATTCCTGCGTCTTCTGTATCCGCCATGCTGCCTGAATGGTCAAGGACAAGCACAACATCTATGTTTTTCTCCTTTTCTTTGTTTTTAATCTCCATCTTAACAGGCAGCATCTTTTCTAAAACCGAATTAGAATAATTCCCAAGTGCATAAGAATTCACACCACCAATTACTATAAGCCCGCCTCCCAAATCCTTCACATATTTCTCTACAGCGCTTAAAAATTCACCGCTAAAGCTTTCTCTTGATACATTGCACAAAATCACAAAAGAATACCCTAAGAGTTTGTCAAACCCAAAATTTGCCTGGTCGCTCTTTACTGCATCATAATCGGCTGAATAAGAGTCAAGAAGACTTTTGACATTTTTCACATCATTAATATTCTCATAAACTACCAGAACCTTTTGAGGTTTTCTTACCTGGCACATAGCATACGCAACATTGTTTGACTCTTCTTCATCATCCATCACTTCAACTTCTCCTTGATAGCTAAAAACCCCCTCTTTGTCCAGCTTATCCTTTATTACAAACCTGTTTTCACCTTTCTCAAGGGTCACCTGCTGGCTGAAAATTAAATCATTGTCTCTGAAGATCTTGAGCAGAGCTTCTGTTGAAAAAGTGCTGTTTATATTGGCAAATATCGAAAACGCCTGATTTTTAAATACCTTCTGCGGTATCTTCAAACTCGAAAACTGAACATCTTTTTCTTTTTCACTTTTAAATAGCACTACTTTTACATCTATCCCATTATTTTTGAGAAGTTCTACTTCATTTTTTGCCTCACCTATTGTCTCTTTCCCATCTGTTAGAATGACAAGTCTTTTTTGTTGATCCTTGTCAAACAGATTTACTGCATACTTTATTGCATTTTCAATATTGGTTTGAGTGCCATCTACAGCCGTTCCAAATTCAGAAAAGTTAGGATACTTAGTCGGTGTAAACTCAATGTTTGCATCCTGTCCGAACACAACAACCGACTGCAGCTCATTTGATTTTTTAAGCTTTATCGACTTTTGAATGAAGTCTTTCATCTTTTCTGCGTTTTTTCTATTGCTCTCTGACATATCCACAAGATAAATTGTTGTCACTTTATCGGATGAAATTGCTAGCTTTGGCATACTCAGAGCTAGGACCATGAGCATTATTAAAACAATCCTCATCCATACAACAAACTTTTTACCCAAACTTTCTTTTGAAAATCTTCTTGAAACAAGCCAGATAAATACCCCAAGCACAGCTGCGGCAAGCAAAACAAAAGGTCTTTCAAACTCTATTCTCATTTAAAAACACCATCCACTCCAAACTCAAAAAAATGAGTGCAAGTATCAAAAATATATCCTTCAAAGAATATGGCATCTTCACGCTATTGATTTTGCTTGTATCTGAAAAATGGGCATCGCTTTTTGCTAATCTATCATCAGTTAAATCTAAAGCATAGGTCGGGAAATTTATTGCAAATTTGTAATTCTCTTTTGACTCTTCGCTTAGGATCAACGAATAAACTCCCAAAACATCTTTTTTAGGAAGAATTGAAGGATAACCTGACAAATCAACAATTTCTCTTTTCCCATCAGGTAGTATCAAATCTGCTTTTTTATCTGAATATGAAAAAACTCTTATCTCTTCACCCGGATAAAAAGCTGTCTTTTCAAATAACTGATTTTTCTTGACAAAAGCGCTTTTAATGTTTGCCATCAAAATTGGAAAAGATACCTTCAAAGGCAGGTCACTGTTATCGAGCGCAAAACCAAATAGGATTGACGGATGATTATGGATACTGCCAAAAGAGATTATTGGCTTGCCACCTATCTTTGCAACTGGCTCAAAAGCTTTTTCATCGATAGACACAGTCTTTTGGACAGCAAAATCCATCCCAATAATGTTTTGTGAAATAGCTGACTTTACAAACCTTGCATATCCTTCATTGCTTGCACTTTTTCCTATCTTTATCCCCAAAAGCTTGGATGCACTGCCGTTATTTGGTAATACAAATATAAAAGCTCCTTTTTGAGGAAACTTTTGTGGTATGCACTGGTCGAATATGTATATATCAAAATCACCAGCAATGTTTTTGACATCCTGAGTTTTATAAAATTCCACGTCATCAAAGGTAAGCCACACTTTTTCAAAAAAGAAATTTCCTTTCCCTACATACAAAACTTTTTGTTTTGCCATCAAGGGCTCTAAAACTGTCCAAAAGACATTGTCTTTTGTTACTTGGTCAGGATAATTTATTCTCCCCCACACAACCTTGTAATTTCCTTTGATATTTTCAAACAAAAAAGTAACTATTTTCCCTGGCAAAAGGGAAATGCTTTTTAATCCTACCAATCTGCCGTCTGCAAAAAGTTCAAACTCAAAACTTGCTTTTTTAATTCCTCTGTTTTTAATCTCAATAAGAGCATCAAAACCTTCTTTTCTTGACACACAGGATATATTTTCAATGCTCACATTATCTTTTGGTTTTGGAAACTTGTAAAGTTTTGCATTTTCTAAGTGAGGCACGTTCTTGTCGGTAAATATAAACAAAGTTTTATCTGAGGGTTTGAAAAGCTTTGAGACAAGAGCCAAGCTACTTTTTAGATTTGTTGCATAGTATGTTTGAGTTACCTTATCAATTGCATCCTTGGCAAAGCTGCGCGTGCCTTCTTTTTGCAAAACCTCGATTGTATCTGAAAAAGTTACAATGCTGACTTTTGCTGTAGCTGGCAGCATATCTATTATATCTTTTGCTATCTCTTTTGATTTTTGAAGATATGACTTAGAATCATCTGATTTTGAGCTCATAGAAGCACCATTATCAAAGACAAAAACCACATTCTTGCCAGTATTTTTTATAAAAATATTTGGACTTGCAAGATACATTGAAAAACTAAAAAGTGCAAAAATCCCCAAAAGCAATAATAAAGAAAATCTTAACTTTTGCGCCGGCTTTGCAACTCTTTTTTGTTTTTTCAATCGCTCCCACAAAAACGTGCTTGGAATGGTTACTTTCTTGTGCCTTGGTTTTATCATATACAGAAAAATTAATACCGGCACTGTCAAAAGAAACAGGAGAAAAAGCGGCTGTGAAAAGCTCATCTTCCCACTCCAATCATCTTCAGCACAGTTTTTTCAAGCGCACTTGAAGTCAAGACCTCATAAAACCTGCCATTTGCCTTTTTTAAAATTTCTTTGAGATCATTTTGATACCTTCTCAGCTCTTCAACATATTCCTTAATTAAACTATTTGACAGCTCAACATCAATAACTTTTGCACTCTCGCTGTCAATCAGCTGACAAAATATATGTTCAAATGAAGGATAGGCTTCAATTTCATCTAATATCTGGCAGCAGCATACAAAAGAGCACCTTGCACAAAGCACTTTCAAAACTTCAGCTGCACTTTCGAACAAAAAATCAGAAAAAATAAATGAGACGCTTTTTCTTGAAATATAAATATTTTTAATACTTTCAAAATCTGCCTCTCCTTTAAAATTTGCGTCCTCTAAAAACCTCACAATCTTGTGAAGGCTTTGCTTACCTTTGAGACAACCTGACGGTAAAATGCCATTTTCCCGCACCAAAAATATATTGACACTGTCAAGCTGGGAAAGAGCAATGTATGATAGGCAAAAAACTAACGCTTTTGCCATATCACCTTTTTTGACTTTGCTGCCGAAATCCATCGATTTTGACATGTCAATGAAAAAATTATAAGTTGTCTGTCTTTCCTGTTCAAAAAGCTTTACATAAAGCCTCTGGGTTGCTGCAAAAATCCTAAAATTTACCTTTCTAAAATCATCGCCTGGTATGTACTCCCTGTGGTCGCTGAACTCAAGCGAATTTCCCCGCCCCTTTGATTTCTGCTGCCCTTCAAACTGTGAGGTTATCTCAATTCCAAATTTGAATTTTTGATTGCTGAGTTTTTTCAGCGTTTTGTCATCAACAAGTCCGCCAAACATCAAAATTCTCACCACTTTTTTAAATTTTTCTACCACTCTTTTTGTCTTTGCAAAATTATATCCACAACGTCACTTTGAGTAAGACCCTCAGATATTGCTTCAAAGTTCAGTCCAATCCTGTGACACAAAACGCTTTTTGCCAAGCTTTTTATATCATCAAACGCAACGTTTGGTCTTCCTTCAAAGAGCGCATTTGCTTTTGCACCCAAAATAAGGTGCTGGAGAGCCCTTGGTCCTGCACCAAACTTAAGATACTTTCTTGCAATGTCGTTCTCTTCAATGTGCGGCTGTGTGCTCAAAACAAGCCTTGTTGCATATTCTAAAACAGGCTTTGCAATAGGTACTTGCCGAACAATTCTGCCTATGTTCAATATTTCTTTTCCTTCAATGACCTTTTGAGGCTCGAGCATTTGACTTTCTACTGTCAGGTTTACAATCCTTATCATCTCATCAAAGCCTGGTAGTGGAACTTCAATTTTGAATAAGAACCTGTCCTGCTGCGCCTCTGGAAGTGGATATGTCCCTTCCTGCTCAAGAGGATTTTGTGTTGCAAGCACAAAAAATGGTTCATCAAGCTTGTAAGTCTGCCCCATAACAGTGACCGTCTTCTCCTGCATTGCCTCAAGAAGTGCTGACTGTGTCTTTGGTGTTGCTCTGTTTATCTCATCTGCCAATATGATGTTAGCAAAGATAGGACCTTTTTGGAATGTAAAATTCAAACTTCCGTCCTTGTCTTTTGAAATTATATTTGTTCCCACAATATCTGATGGCATGAGGTCAGGTGTAAACTGAATTCTTGAAAATTTCAGGTCCAGCACCTTTGCAATTGACTTTACAAGATGAGTCTTCCCAACGCCCGGTAGCCCCTCTAAAAGCACATTTCCGCCGCAAAATATTGCTATCAAAACCTTTCTGATAACACCTTTTTGCCCAATTATAACCTTTTCAATTTCGCTTTCTACTTTGTTCAAAACCTGCATTGTATATTCAATATCCTGCAAAACCAAATGCTGATCACCTCATGTTCTCTAAATTTTCAAAATACCGTTTGGTTATTTCCTTTGCCCAGGAAGGAACTTCATCTGCTTCGATATATTCATTTGCCTCCTGTTTGTATTGTGAAAAAACCCTGTCAAAACTAAGCTTTTGTCCTCTTTCTCCAATACCCTGTTTTTGGGATACTCTTCCACTTTCCTGCCCTGTGTCCGCCAAAACCTTTTTAGATGCATCAAGGCTCAGAAGATTTTTTGTATAAATGGATGGCATCTGTACTTTATTTGAAGTTCTGGGAATAGCTGCACCAAGTCCACCGCTTCTTCCGTCTAAATTGTCAACCCGAGTCATTCCTTTACTTTCGCCCTGCATACCTCCGCCTGCACTTTGACCGGATGCATTTTGCACGGTATTTGTACTTGCGCCTGAACCTGAGTCGTTTGAAGTTCCATTTGCCTCGGCAGAGGAAGACTGCACTTGCTCTTGCTGGACCTGCCCTTGATCATTTGATGCAGTCAAGCTGCTGCCTACATCCTGGGTGCTTTCGCCTTTGGAAAAAGCAGAACTGCTCTTGTTATTTTCACTCTTTTGTGCAATACTTTGTCCATTTGAACTGGAAGATGAGCCTCCACTTTTATTGTTGCTTTTTGTATTAGTATTTGCAAGAGAATTTTTTGTATCACTTTGATTTGACTTGTTGTCATGTGCAACAAAATTTTTGAGCTTTTCCACTGCTGAATAAAACTGGGAGCTTGTGGGACTATTTTTCAAATCATTGAGCAAAAACCATGCCTTTTGCTTTGTAAGTTCTATTTCGCTTTTGGTTTTGGCAAGCTTTATTTCCTTTTTAAGTTTTAACAATACTTCATCAATCTTTCTCTTTTCAACCTCATTAAGTTTGTAACTTTTTAACACCTCTTTCTTCTGCTTTTCTATCTTGAGTATTTCCTTTTTCTTAAGGCTGCTCAGAAGATGTAATCTTTTTGCCTCATCCATTTTTGGACTGTGAACATTTGATAAAATGATAAATACAAAGAAAAGCAATGCCATAAACATCCATTTGCTTTTTTCAAACTTGGGTTTTATTAGTTTTTTTATGTCAATGTCTTTTATCATCTGTGCCGTCGTTTGCTTTACATATCTTGAGATTTCGGTATCAACGCCAATGAGTTCCAACGATGTTGTCAGCCTTTCTTTCAAGCCAAAACTGTCAACTATAAGTGCTGAGTGCTCTAAAGCTGGCTTTTTTGAGATAATAAATATTGTATAGACACTCAAAGACAGCAGCAAAATAAATATCTGGTAGAAAGATTTGTAGTACATCGGGACAATCTTTGATAAAGCTTCTACTAAAATAACAAAGGACAAAGAAGCAGATACACACTGCCACAGACGTGACAAAAAACTGCAAAGTATCTGTCTTCTTTGCACTTTTTTCAAAAAACCCAAAATCTGCATTTCGCTTTCATGCATAAATTACCATCTCCATTTAATTGGGCTTTCTTCTAAATATTCTGATTCTTCTCAGAGGACTTAAAAATAGCGCACTCAAAAAAATGTTTAGAATTGTTCCAACTATGCAAATGATAAGGTGAATTTGATACCCTCTAATTTTATAATGGTATGGAAAAAAAGCAGGCATATCTGAATTTAAACGAACAATTGTAAATTCAATCAGTGCAAAGGTTGAACTCAAAGAAATTGATAACAAGTTCCAGAAATTTTGAGTTTTTCCAGGCTGGGGTGAGTTACTTACAAATGGCTGTGCACCGGTTACAAAGATAAAATAGCTAAAGATAGTGGATGCAATGACAATGCTAACCACAATCACAGTTGCTGCTATGCCCTTTTTGATAAGTGTTGATAGCAGAAGACTCAGCGAACCATAAAAGAGGATGATCACAAAAACATAGAGCATAATAAGTAAAATATTCCCCATAGATGTTATACCATAAAAATACAAAAGTACCAATATCGGAACTGCAGAGAAGAAAAGTATTAACGCTTCACCGGCTGCCGCTATCATCTTCCCAACAACAATTTCAAAATTGGTCAAAGGCGTTGAAAGAAGTATGTCAAGTGTTTGATTTTCTTTTTCTTTTGCAATTGCCTGGGAACATAAAATTACAACCAACAGTTCGAAAAAACCAGCAAACAAAAAAATTAGAAAAACACAAAAGCTTTCGACAAAACTTCTGTAACGGCTTATCACAACAACTGACCTTGTATATGATTTTAAAAACATTATTGTAAATAGAGTCATAAGAAGTAGCCACCCAGCAATGGTAAACGAAAACTTGAGCCCTCTTGTCCTCTGTTTTATTTCTTTTGTGACAATAGGGTTTGAGAAAATGGCCGTGAGAAACCTTTTTATGTTTTTCAAAACTTCTTCACTCCCCTGTTTTGAAATAATCTCTCTAATTTTCAACACCCTGAACTACCTTCATAAATGCTTCTTCAAGGCTGCCTTCTACCATACTTACTTCACATACCTTTGCACCTTCGTCAATCAAGCTCTTTATCAATAAAAACAAATCATTGTCATCACCATTAAAACCCAAAATGTACCCACCTTCAATGACTTGAATATCACAAACAGCTGGAAACTCTTTAAACACCATATAAGCCTCATCAAAGCTATTAACAAACCTTATCTTAATCCTCTTTGTGCCGTGCGCAAGTAGGGTAATTTGGTTGATATCACCTTGAGCAACCATCCTGCCGCCATTTATTATCCCGACATGTGTGCAAAGCTCTGATAGCTCAGGAAGAATATGTGAGCTTATTATTATTGTCTTTCCCATATCCTTTAAATTTTTTAATATCTCTTTCATCTCAATTCGAGACTGCGGGTCCATGCCAGAAGCAGGTTCATCTAAAACAAGAAGAAGCGGATTGTGAATCAGACACCTTGCCAAACATAGCCTCTGTTTCATGCCCCGTGAGAGAGAATCAACAAAATCATATTTTTTATCGGTTAGCCTTACAAGCTCTAAAAGGTCATCTATAAGTTTTTGCACCTTTGTACCGCGTATACCATATGCCAAAGCAAAAAATTCCAAATATTCGTTCACCTTAAGATTATCATACACACCAAAAAAGTCAGGCATGTAACCAATAAGAAATTTAATCTTATTAGTCTTTTTAGCAACATCAATCCCTTCAATTTTCACAGTTCCACCGTCAGCCCTCAAAAGCCCACACATGATTTTCATTGTGGTTGTTTTGCCAGCCCCGTTCGGACCAACAAAACCGAATATCTGCCTGCTGTCAACTGTAAATGTGAGATTGTCCAAAGCCTTCTTTTTTCCATAAAACTTTACAAGTCCCTCTACCTCAACAAGAGCCATGTTATTTTTCTCCTCCTTCTGCAGAAATAAGAGGAATGGCTGTCACAGACCTATCATCTTTCCCTACAATTCTAATTTTTATTTTGTAATCTTGGAAATATTTTTCTATTTCATCTTTTCCAAATGCAAGTGGTTTTTCAAAGCTTGTCTTGTCCCACCTTTGTGTTTTAACGTTGAAGATAAATTCCTCAACGTTAAATCTTCCATACTGTTTTGGCATTTGTATCAAGACCTTTTCTATCCTGTCCAAATACCCCGAAAGATCATATTCAATCTCCAACTCACCCCTGCCATAAAATGAGATTGCATAATTAGGTGTTATATAGTTTGCATTTGGGAATGTGTTTTTTATCAAATTGGGAATAACAGAACCTGGGAGAATAATTCTTCTATCTTTAACAATGGCTACTCTATCGAGGTCTTTTCTGAACACAGCTTCGCTGTGGACTTTTAGAACCTCTGAATTTATGTTCAGCTTATCCTCTTTGTAATTTTCTATATGCCCTATCAAAAACGGGTTTGACAAAACCTTGGGAAGAATGCTGCACAAAAGGTCTGTTTCCCTGTCAATAAGTTGAAAATCTTTAATTCTTGAGCTCTGATTGTTATAAAATCTATTTCTTATTTCGTCTGCTAACATACCGTAAACATCAGAGATTGTTTTTGTGACCTTGCTGTGCGGTTCTAATTCTTCTATGTAAACATAGCTATTATACAGAACCACAAATATATTTTTTATTTCATAGTCAGACCTATTGTTTATTTCCACAGTTATCTTCGACATATCCTTTATGTTAAAATTCACATCAAGAGGAATATCATCCGCTTTGTAAACCGTTTGATCCTTTACACTTTTCATAAAAGGTGCTGGCAAACCTTTGAAAACTATTTCTTGCCATGGATAGTATTCATATCCATTAGTTGGGCTTTCGCCCACTGGCAAATTCTCATATTCAAGTAAAAGCGGTTCTATTTTTTGATTTTCTATTCCTTTAATTTTTATGTCTGTTTTGAAAGGAGCAAATATCTGATAATACTTGTCTACTACATACCCTTTTCCATCTGAATTATAAACAATAAAATTCAAGGCATTTATATTAGGCTGATTTATCCTGTAAAAATTTGCAACACCAAATATTATTGCTGTCCAAACAATACTTCCAACCAAAATCAGCTGCCATGTCAAATGACGCTTGTTAAGTCTTCTTAAAATAAAGTAATTACCAAAACTTACAAAAATAATGTATATAACTATCAGTATTAATATCATGGTGTTGTTTGGCCACTTCACATTCACAGCAGTGTAAAGGTGGCTGTTGCCTGCATATCCCATAACGGCATTTGCAGGAGTATAAAATGTGGTGTTTAAGTTGTCAACTATTATGTCAAAAATCTGCTTCTTTTCTTCATCTGTGATTTGATCATCAAAAGGATCAAAAGACGTTACCAGAACTGTCCCTTTGCCATACTTTATTCTCTGCATGTGTTTTTGGTTTATAAATTCAGCATTTTTAAGGTCAAACTCAACATATTTAATCTTCTCAAGTACTATATCTTTCTGATTGCTTGGCACAATCACATTTCGGGTATAATCTTTTTGGCTTATCCTCTTTAGCAGTATATCTCCAGTTTTTTCCTTGCCAATCCTCCCTACAAGAAAATCATCTGTAAACACAGAAAGATTTTTTTGATAATTTTCACCCAAGGTTATTATAAGGTTCCCACCTTTTGCTACATAGTCCTTTAAAGCCTGATACTGCTGCTCTGTCAAATTTGAAGTTTTGTAGTTGTGAATGATAATAAATTCAAACATCTCAAGCAGTGACTCTCTTGTTGGAAAATTTTTGCTGCTAAGGACAACAACATTTGCAGCTTTTCCGCTATTTTCTAATACATACGAAAGGTCACTTGCTGCACCTTTTAAAGAAAAGATTCCCACACAGTTTTTTACATAAAAGAGTTTAGGTTTTACTTTAACTGAAGAAATTAATCTGCCATCAGAAGTGTAAATTTTAAAATATTGCTCAGCAACACCATCATTGCCAAAGTACACAGGAATAGAAATTACCTTTTTTGAATTGCCTGCTATCTCAAATTGCTTAGAGAAAGAAAAAGCTTTTATTTTTGTCTTCCGAGAACCTCTGTTTATAATAACCGCATTATTATCAAGAATCCACCTCTCAAAAGAAAGCTTGCCTTTGAAATTGTTCGAACTTGAATTTGTCAAAGTAATTTTTGCTTCGGCCATTTTTTGGAGTTTTAATGTATTATCAATCCCATATTCAATATTTTCAATATTTATAAAGCTACCTGCTGGAGCAATTTGAACATAACATAAAAAGATAAAAATAATAACAGCAAAAGCCGCACAAAGTCTTTTCTTCATTGGTTTTACTCCCTTCACTTGAAATTGTTATTAAGAAATTATTTATCAATTTTTACTCTCTATTATTTTATCAAATTTTATTTTTTTGTCAATGATAGAAATAATTATATTGAATTTTTCTCGAATCATTTTTATATTATCCTTTCATATAATATTTAACGATTTATCATTTGTTTGTGTTATTACTCCAAACATTATTTTCTACATCTCAAATTAGCTCTTTCTTATGTTATAATTATTGAAGCCGCAAATTTTTGCAAACTTAAAAAAAGGAGATGAAAGCTGATGAGTTATATTGCAAGCATATTCAAAGACTTTGCAAAACTAAAATGGTATTCTCTTGCGATAGTTGCTGTTTTGATATTTATTAGTATCTTCCTGTACCTTGCACAAAAGCGTCAAAAGTTCTCAACAAAAGCTCTTGTATATGGTGGGGTAGCTATCTCACTTTCATTCATCCTCTCTTTTATAAAGCTTTACAGAATGCCACAGGGCGGTTCAATCACACCTGCAAGCATGCTGCCACTGTTTGCATATGCTTATATGTTTGGACCTTTTGCAGGAATTGTTGCAGGAATGGCTTATGGAATACTGCAGCTGATACAAGATCCATATGTTGTTCACTGGGCACAGCTGCTTTTAGACTATCCACTGGCTTTTGGTGCTCTTGGATTTGCAGGATTTTTTAGAAAAAATTTGCCCTTGGGAATTTTAGCAGGCGGCTTTGGAAGATTTGTGTTTCATGTTATATCTGGAGTTGTGTTTTTTGCATCATACGCACCAAAAGGTACAAGCCCGCTTGTGTACTCTGCCATCTACAATGCAACATATATAGCGCCTGACCTTGCTGTGTGTTTAGTATTAGCTCTTATTCCTTCTGTTAAAAAGGCCATAGAAAGACTTTCAAAAGAAGCCTATATACAAAAATAGGGCTGTCTTGTTGAAGTAGCCTGACAGCCCTGGGGTTCTCCCAATAAAACCTATTATATTTTTGCCTAATATCTTACTTATTGCAACTCTTAATAATTATCTGTTAGGTTGTTGAATAAAAGAGATAACCATATTAGCAAGAATACAGTAATGGGTAAAAAAATCCCCCTTGTGATATAATTTTAATTTGTAAAGACCAAACCAACACACAAGGGGGAATAAAGAAATGTCTAAAATTATTAAAGCACAAAATGAAAAATTTTTAAAGCTCCTTTGCATAATAAAAAAGATTGCAGAAACTACAGTCCAAAGAAGGAAAAACAGTAAAAGAGGCAGACCAAGGAAATTTAGTTTGTTTCAAATAATAGCTTGTTTAGTTTACAAGGTCAAAAGAGGAATAGCAAGTTTTAGGGAATTAGAATACAGAATAAATCAAGATACAGAGTTCAAAAAGAGCATAGGATTAGAAAAAAGTCCAGATTATTCATACATAGCAAAATTAGCAGCAAAAATAGAAGAGGATTTATTGCAAGCTATCCGAGACGTGTTAATAGCAGAAATTAATCCAGATGTATCCATAACAATAGTAGATTCAACACCTTTGAGAAGTTCAAAGCAAGACAAAGAAGCAAAGATAGGAATACATGTTACTATAGGTTTTTACAAAGGATATAAATTACATCTTTTGTGTACAGGGAAAGAAGAAGTGATTCCACTTTTCTGGATTTTAACTACAGCAAACAAACATGACTCTACTCAAGAAGAACTTTTGTACAGGGCATGGAATTACAATTCGAAGATATTATTAGCGGATGCAGGATATGACTGTAACAGATGGTTTGATATTGCAAATAGACTTGAAATAAAATTTGTAGCAGGGGTAAATAGAAGGAATATGAGAAATGAGGAAAACGTAAAAAATAGATTTAGGGCAGAGAATATAAAATTTTTAGGTACAGAAGAAGGTAAGAAGTTATATAAACTCAGGATGAAAATAGAAAAACTTTTTAGCAAGTTGAAAGGTGAGTATAACCTTGAGAATATTAGGTTAAGAGGATTTAAAAGTTACAAAAGGCATACCGATTGGATACTAATTACTTTTTTGTTTGAACAGTTTCTCAGAAAATTAGAAGGCAAAAAATTTTCTTTTGCTTATGAATGGAATCAATAATTATTATCTTTTTATTACTCTATTGGCAATAATTTTTATTCAACAAGCTAAATTATCTGTTGTATCAGTCCAAAATCTTAACATTCATTTCAATAATTTTTTCATACTTCTTTCCGCCTTCTTCCCATAATATCTTTGCTTTATTGTACTGTGAAACTATCTCTTTTACCTTTTGCGGATTTCCTTCAGTTAAATCTTGTGTTATATAATTTAACAATTACTTCTTTTTTCAATTCATTGTATTTCTCTGCTTCTTTGTTTGTATATGCACAAAAATCAAGATTCTTTATTTGTTTGTAATACACAACATCATCCTCTACTATTTTTACTTCAAAACTTTTATTAACACTATATTTATCAATTCCACTATTGTGAGCAAGAATGTAGACGTTCTTGGTTTTATAAAAAGGATGATACTGAACACATTTTTTATACTGCCAGTTTTTTAAGAATAGTATATATTCTTTACCTGCTCGCATTAGATTATATCCGTTATAGATGAAAAACGTGCTATATTTGAAATCAAAATAAGACGGTTCAAATAGGTATATTTTTTTGCTGCTAATATTCCCCTTATACACCTTATTTACTTTAAAAGCCGTCAAAGTCGCACCATGTAAGTAAATTCTTTCATTTAGCGTAATACCTTTAACTACAACTTCAGCATCATTTAGCAAATCAGAAAATGACAAATTGTCATTTTCTATGATATCATTATTTTTTTCTATAGTTAAAATATTGCCTCCTCTCAATATTTTAAAATTATCCTTATTCATCCTTTCCAAACTCTTAAAATCAATAAATGACAATCGTACTGTAACTGCCACAATTACAGATATTGCTATAAAAAAAACTACAGTAACATAATACTTTTTATTCATTTCACCTGCCACCCTCTACACAGTATACTTTACCATCATCTACCTTGAATTTATAGTCACAAAGTAAATCAATGTCCTCTTTTATATGGCTTGCTATTAATATAGTTGCACCTCTTTCCTTTTCCTCTAATAATATTTTTCTTACCAAACTAACACCTTCTTCATCAAGTGAATTGGTAGGTTCATCTAAAACAATTAGTTGAGGCCTTTCCATTATAGCTTGAGCTATAGCAAGCCTTTGTTTCATACCCAAGGAATACTTCCTATATGGTCTTTTGTCATCGGGATCAAGTCCAACTCTCTTTATTGCTGCTCTTATCTCATTATCATTTATGATATTTTTTATTGAAGCCAAAAATTTTAAATTTTGAAAGCCTGTCCACTGACCCCACAATCCAACATTTTCTATAATTAATCCCAAGCTATCTGGAAATGATACATCTATTCCTATCCTTTTTCCAAAAACAACAACCTCACCTGATGTTGGCTTTATTAATCCACATATAGCCCTAAAAAGCATTGTTTTGCCTGACCCATTTCTGCCAAAAAAACCATAGATTTTTCCTTGCTCAAGTTCAAGGTTAATATCATTCAAAATAACTTTTCCTCTAATTATTTTAGTTAAATTCCTTATCTCTACTGCATTCATTGTAAAATTCACCTCTTAATTTTAATCTCTATCAGTTATTTCAATTGTTTTTATAACTCTTACTCCAAATAGAATTATACCTAATAAATAGATACATAACACTAATAATGACCATAACATATCGAAAGTATGTATAGGTTCTATTTCAAACACATTATATTTTTTCAAAAAATAGTTATCATGCCATATTATAACTGGTTGCAACACAGGATTTAATTTTATCAATAAAGGTTGAATGTTCCCAATGTAAACAAAAGCTTGTAAAAAACACACTGTCCATACCAACACCGAGTATAATATTGACAATCTGGAATTCGAATAAAGAGATAATACATTTGTTAATAAAACAAATATTAAAGAAGATAGAAAATTTAAAATTATAACCGAAATAATGATAAATACAAAATCAGAAAATGACCTTGTTTTAAGCCCTCTAATAATACCAACTACAACCACTGAAACTATCACCCCTGTATAATACCCAAACACATATTTAGAAATATTACCTAATTTTTTTATAAACCAAAACAATCTACTTTCTTTTCTAGTAAAAACATATACAGAGCATATAATAAAATCCTCATAAAAAAAATTACCCATTTCAAATAAAACATACAATTTAGGCACAGCATAGAGTAAATAAGGAGTAAGCCAAATATTCATACTCTTTTGTGGATAAGGTAAGATATTACCACAGAATATTATCAAAGTTTCTAAGAAATTATTTTTGAAATAATTTAAATAAATTGTTCCATACCAGCAAAGTAAACTTCCTATAATTGTTGATACAAAAAGTAACCTACCTACCTTTCTAATTTTATATCACCTCTGTAAAGATCACTCTTTTCCAATATAGTACAAGATATAAAATTTAAAAGTATAAAAAACATAATAAAATATCCAACATATATAAATTGTAAAAATAAAAATTTCTTCAATGGAAATCTAAATGATAAAATGAAATCTGCCAGCATTCCAGATGTTGTCATAGCAAAATTATAGTACTTAAATAAACTCAATAAAAAATCAAGAGAACCTACTAAAAAACTAATTGCAAACCCTATATACTGTTTTTTAAATGTAAACGATGTAATAAGATATATAACACCAACTACACAAAATAGCATAAACACAATAAGAAAATAAATAATAATAAATATGCTTGCTTTCAAATTAGAAAGGATTAATTTCTTTCCGTTTACCATTACTGCAATAATGATAGGAGAAGCAAAAATACTAATATATATTAATGTTTCTGCCATCAGTTTCTTTATTTTTTCTTTCCACCAATCCTTTATATTAGTATACTTGGTAAATACCAAGTAGTTATCTAATATATTCAAATTATTGAGAACAAAGAGAAATAAAGGTATATAGTATAATGAAAAATACTTTATCTGTGAAAATTGTGCAAACAAATAATCCAAGTTTAAATTCTCTTTGAACTTTATTTCTTTCATCATCAGAATAAAAAGACCAATCTCAAATGTTAATAGTAGAACATATATGCAAAAACGCTTTACTAAATTAAAAGTATATATCTGCTTTAACTTCATTCTATATCATCCCTACATACATTCGTAAGTATAATTACAACACTAATCATTATTAAGACAATTAAAGAAAAAGAAAATATATTGTAATTCATCCCAACAACATTTGTTGTTACACTTAGGTAATATCCTAAGGAAAAATTAGCTTTGTGAAGAACTGCAGCAACAAAATTCTCTGTTAGAAATAAAACTGTAGGAAGAATAATAACTACATATCTATTAATCTTTTTGAGGAAAGACAGGGAATATGAAAAAATCGCTACTATACCTCCAAATAGACCATCTAAAAACATATATAAAATATTATGAAGATATGGATTTTTAACATGAATATTAAAAAAATATAATTGTGTACTAAGAAAATAACTCCTGTATACTGGCAAGCCATTTGTTGCCTCCGAAATACTATAAAGCGGCAGAGCAATTATACAAAGAATCTGATGTAACAGTAAAGGAAAGAATACTATTATAAAACCAGATAAAAAAACACAAATTGCTTTACATAAAATATAAATCTCTTTTTTACATCGAGTTATAATTAACTCAAACACTTTTTCTTTTCTATCTTCTAAGTATGTATCCGCATAAGCTATACACACTGGTAACGTAATTAAAAACAATGCATAAATATCTCCAAGATAATTTACAAAATTCACACCATCTTGACATATCCATAATTGATACGCTGAAGGAATTTCTGATGATGGAAACTTATATAAAGTTAATACTGCATATATAAAAGCAACACAAATCAATATAAATTTTACCATTAAGACAATGTTAAATTCTTTTCTACTCAAAAGTTTTTTAAATTCAAACTTTAAAACATCCATAAACATCTTATTTCGCCCCTTTCAAAAGAGGTGAGCAGAGCAAATTTAGCTCTGCTCACAGTATACAAATTTTACCTCAAATCTGCCCAGCCATTCAATTGGACATCTACATATGTTAATTCATGATTTTGAGCATATAGTTTTATATAAGTACCTTTTGAATATGGACCATTGTTTAAATTGATCATAACTGTTCCATTACTTGGATAGCATGGTGTTACATTTGAGATTCGTGTATCATCTTGCTTAGTTACCCAAAAATCTGCACCCTTATATCCTTTACCTACGGAAATAACTTTATTATAGACAAATTGATCATTAGTTTGTTTGTAATCTTGCATCGCAATAACATCACCTTTAAATGCGGGTAAAATTATTGTATAGTTACCACTACTGACAGCCCATGCAATCATGAAACATAAAGAAAAAATGATTATACCAATTGCCCCTAATAACCTCTTAATTTTTAAATTAGTCATTTTTAACCACCTCCATTTGATAATATCATCTTAATATTAGCTAATTAATATTCAAACCCCTTTGCGCGCAAGAGAGGTTTTGCCTTACTGCTTGCATATTATCCGATATAGACTTTTTACAAAACTTCTATCTTACTTCATAATATTTATCTATCTTACATAACAGTGATTTTCTTTACTTTTATACCTACTGTTAGTTTACTATCTTTACAATACTCTTTTCTTTATGTTTTATTAATGTTATATCTATATTTTCTTTTAAAACCTTTTTTTGTTTAACCTTTTTATTAAAAGCTTACTTTGCTTACCCAATTTTGTCAATCAATACTTTACCTTATTTTTCTCCATTTTTCTTTATTGTTTGCTATTTTTTTAAGCTCAGCTTTATATAGCTTTATTTCTTTTAATCTTTCTCTTATTTTCTATATGATTCTAGTATAAAAACTCAATTTTAGAATCTGCCTTTCTGTACTTTGAAAATTTATTCAGGTAAATTGTGGTAATTTATGCCTGTGACAACAAAAATCCAGTCTAAAATCTGCCGAGAAAATCTTATGTATTACCTTTATAATACGTTATTACCATTTATTGTACCAATACGGGCGCACTTCCCCCCTGCCTCTCTCCAATAGCTTTTTTAGCTCGCTCCAACATGTATCTTGCAAAACGCTTAAAATTCTGGGCCAATACCTTTAAACCTACGTTTACTCTACATTTTACAAGTCCCCTTACTCGAAGCTTCGAAAGACCATGACCCCTCTTCAAGGCTGAATTAGTACCTTCTATTGCTGCTCTTTTGCCCTTGTTTCCCTCACACCTGCATTCTATCTTTTCCCGTTGTTTGGCTGCTTCTATCGATTTTAGATTTACCCTCACCACATAATCTTTTTTCTGCTCTTTGCAATAACATTGATTTTTTAATTCACACTTTGCACAGGCTTCTTTTGGAAAATGGGCTACCGTCTGCCCTTTCTTAACACTTGCATGGATGGGTATTATTCCCCTTGGGCATTTCTTTATCACTTTCGTCTCTTCATCTATTTCATATTCGCTCACTGACATCCTAACAGGCTTCCTACCGTTTAAATCAGTAAAATGAACTTCTACACAGTTCTCTTTTGCAATTTGTACTACTTCTTTGGAGTAATAACCACCGTCTACATAGACTTCTTGACATTTTGTATTCTGTTTTACAATAGGTAGTCTCTCTTTTAAAAGCTCTACATCACTCTTTACGTTCTTTTCTACCGTATAGTCTGTTATGAGCTGAAAAGAATTTTCTTTTGCACAGGTTTCGCTAAGGTTTAAAACATATCCGCTTTCAGCTTTGTTCCCCTTCTTGCGATAAGTAGCATCCTCATCATATGCTGACTGAAGAGAATCGCTGGGTATACTTTTGCTATCTTTGGCCTTGAGCTTCTTGGTTTGTTCGTCGTAGTACGCCTGTTCCGACAAAAATCTTTCAAGGATCCTATACGCATCGGAGTTTTTTAGTTCAGAAATGTTTTCAATTGTTTCTTTTGTTTCTTGGCAAAGATTCAAGAGCATTTCCAGCCTGCTTTCGCCTTCTGAAGGCTTGGTTTTGTGTATCACTTCTGCCCTAAATTCAGGGTTGAGAACTTTTTTTAGGTTCTCTGAAAGTCTGTCTTCAGGAATGGATTTTACTGCCCTGTAAAGTACATCAAAGGCAAGGGCAACTCTTCCTGCTTTTTTGATGTTTGACATGAACATGGTGGAGTCCATCCGCTGTTCTTTCATGTATATACCTGCTTCTTTGGCAAAAATCATGGTAAGATTTAAAAACTGCCCGAATATTAAGTCCTCTTGTTCAGGATGTTTTATGAGGTATTTGTATATCCTTGTTCTAAAGTCATATAAGGTTTTCTCTGAAAGGTTCATATTTACTTATGTTCTTATTCCTACAGCATAATTTATCAGGTAATTGAAGTTGAAATTTTCGATAAGTTCATCATCAGAGTAGTTTTTAAGGTGTTTTATGTATTCCAAGGAAAGAAGTATGTTAACCGGGAAGTTAGCCCTTCCTGTATCACTGTATAAAACTGAAAAGGGTTTTTCATCGATGTTGCAGAACACGTATTTATAAAATATGGGAGCCCATGATTTTTCAAGTTTAGCCTTTATCCTTGAATCCATGAAGTTAACACTTTCAAATAATGATTGTTGGAGATGGTTGTTATTTTCTCTAAACAAGTACAACACCCCATTTGTTGTAATTTTTGCTCCTTTGATTCTAACATAATTCTATAAAAATTTGTACTACATATATTTTTATGTTTATTTATTCAATTCTAATTTTATATTTATACTTCTTCATAAAGAAAAAAGGCTTTTTACACCAGAATCCTGTATAATTTATTGAAAAAAGTGAATCTTTTTGTTTTGTACATCCATGATATAAACAGTCTGTTGCATAAATTTTTAAGAATATAAACCTCCTTTCTTAGCTCTGAAATTTACAATTAAAATGATTTAAAATTCCTCTCTTGTTATAAAAAAATTTTGGGTAAGATGGCTTTTTCCCTCCCTACCCACTTGTTATATTTCAAAAATCTTATTCACATGTATTTCTAAACCAGGAAAAGTAACAACCTTTATTATGTCCCCTTCTGAAAAAATCTTTGGTCTTCCATAACGACCGTCTGGCTCCAAAACAAAACAAGTGATTATTTTATTTTCTGGCTCTACAACCCAGTATTCTTTTACACCTGCCTCTTCATATTTGTTGAACTTCAAAACTCTATCAAGTCTGACTGTAGAAGGCGAGGTTATCTCTATTATCATTTGTGGGACGCCTATATACCCTGTTTTTGCAAGTTTTGATTTCTCACAGATTATAGTCAAGTCTGGCTGAACAACCGTTGTGGCATTTTCAACTTCATGTTCATCCTTTGCCTCCAAAAACACATCAAATGGTGCAGAAAATATTTCGTAATCTCTATCTTTCAAATAGTTACCAAATATGAACATCAGTTCTTTCAAAACCTTTTGTTGCTGCCAGCTTGGTGCAGCATGCAAAAACAAAGTTCCATCAATCAAGCTATATACTTGATTTTCAGAAATTCTCTTTAAATCCGATTTTGAGGTCTTTCTTAAGAATATCAAGATCTTTTACTATATTTTGAATCTTTTCAAGCTCTGGATCATCTAAAAGTAGGATTGCACCATCTTTCAGCCTGTGATATTTCTTTTTCTCTTCTAAAGAAGCCAGAACGTCTGCACTTCATCCTGTGGAATATCCTCAGCAGAAAGCCAGAATTCTACCGATACATGATTTAAGCTCACCTTTACATTGAACTTTGTCTTTTTCTTTATTTTGAAACTTTTAAAAGTTTCTGAATAGTACACATCTGCAATATTCATCAGAGTTGAAAGTCCATTTGTGACAAAATTAAAAATCTTTTCTTCATCCTCTAAAATATATTGCTTCTTTTGATTTCTTTCAAATCCATAGGCTGTAAATATATATGCAATTTTAAGCTCTTTTACTAAATCTCTCTTTAATCCTGCTTTTTCAATATCCAAATCAGTTGACCCATCTGTATATTTTATCTGCGCACAAATGCCTTTTTTGTAAGTATCAAATAAAACCTTTAATTTCAGCTCTTCATCTTTTAATTCTAAAAACTCTTTTACTTTTTGTGACATTTCAAATCTGCAATACTCTTTAGCAACAGGATAAATAATTTCTATAAATTCTTTTAAATCTTCATTATTTAATTTTATCTCTCCCTGTATTTCATCTGCTGCAAATTCAACACAATTGTAGTAAAAAAGAGGATAAATTATGAAATTGTGCGGTTCTTTTAGCACAGTCAGAGTATCTTTGTATATTACAAACCTTGCTCTTTGTTTCCAGTCAAGCACATCTGCTTCTTTTAAAAACTCAGATTTTATGTTGGCTTCTTCTTCATTCATATCCACAAAAATATCAATATATACTGGTTTGGTAATATCTACCTTTATCTTCTTATATTCATTTCCTTCGCCGTAAGCTGTAAAGATTTCTTGTCTGTTTATAAGATTGAAAAAGTCTTCCCACAAGGCATAGGGAATACTAAGATATTGGGCTGAGAAAATAACTGGCTTTATATTCTTAAGTTTGTAAATAAACTCTAAAAGTTTTTTGTCTTCTTCCGGAAATACATGTATAAATGGATTATATACAAACTTTTTCCCAAATTGATATTCAATTTTATTAATATAGGCTTCTGAAAAATCACCTATATCTTTGATAAAATATTCCTTCCCTATATCTTCAGAGTATATCTTAAACCTCATATTTAAGGCATCAACAGATACTGACTCTATTATCTTCTTTAAATATACATTCGGTTTTATATCTATTTCTGATATAAGTCTTGTCATTGCATGTGCATAAGTACTTTTTATCTTTTCAAGTCTTTTTTTAAACTCTGTCCTTCTTTTTTGCCTCTCTTCCTCTTCAAACTTCTTTTTCAATTCCAAAAAAATAGGTGTTGGATAATCTACAACTTCAACCTCACCTTTAGAAAGAGTTTTTAAAAGAGCAACCGAATGTTTGCAAAGTCCTTTGTAGGTCTGAGCTGCTTTGCATTCACACCAAAATCCAACTTTATAAATGCTTGCTTTTAAATTATTCTCTTCTCCCTCAGTATCAACGTCAAGATCAAGGATGACATTATATGTATCTGTATCACCTTCTACCTTTGCTTCAGCTATCATAAGCTCTGGATTAAATTTTGGATTCTTTACTCTTCCGTGATTGTAAAGCTGTATTCCTCGAATATAAACATTATCATTTGAAGCGAGTCTTCTTATCATGTAATCTGTTATTGAGGCATATATTTTTTTGCTAATTCCTGTACCAACGTTCTCAGCTCCTGTGCTTTTTTAAGTTTTGATAATTCTAAAATTTTCTGTACACCTTTCAATTTTATCATATTGAAGAATCAAAATAAAAACAAAAAAAGCAGGCTTTTTTACCTGCTTGCACCTCCACCGCCAGATGACCCTCCTCCAAAACCTCCAAATCCACCTCCCGATGAACCTCCTCTAAACCATTTAAAAGAGTCATCATCTTCATCATTTTTGTCAAACTTATCTTTAAAATAAATCCTCTTTTCCCACTTCCACAAAGTATATTGAGAATCATTGAAGAGTTTTGGATTTTTATATGCAAGTAAAATTACTATCCCCATTATTGATAAGGAAAAACCAATCAAAATTGCCACAAAAACAACCATCACAACATTGCTTTTGTCATTTGAATGTTTGCTTTTATCATTTTTAAAGCCCTCTATTGAATTTATCTTAAGCCCATACTCATTTGCAACCTCGCTTGCAACTGCTAAAAATGTATTTTTTATCCCCTTTGAATACTCTTTGTTCTCAAATGCAGGTATAGCATACTCATCAAGTATCCTTCCCGCTTCACCATCTGTTATCGCACCTTCCAGTCCATAGCCAACTTCTATTCTTATTCTTCCTCTCTTGCCAGATAGCAAATTCTCCTTGTTTACCAAAATCAAAACTCCATTGTTAAGCTCTTTGTCGCCAATCCCCCAGCTGTTGAAAAGTTCATTTGCATACTCTTCTATTGTGTAGCTTCCAAGAGTTTCTACTGTCACAACTACTATCTCTGCCTTTGATTTGTCCTCTACTTCCTTTGCCAAAGCCCTCATCTCTTCTTCATCAGAGCTATCAATCAAGTTCGCATAGTCAAAAATGTAGACATTTTCAACAGGTTTTTGGGGAATCTGCGTTTTAGCAAGAACAAAAGACGCAAATAAAAAACTTAAAACCGCAATTGCAACTGCCATTGCAAGTATCATAAGAAGTGAACCTGGCTTTGTCTTCATCTTTTATCTTCTCCTTTTATTTCGAAAAGTCAACCGAAGGCACGCTTTTTGCTTGGCTTGATGCCTCAAAATATTTCTTTTCTTCAAAGCCAAACATCCTTGCAACTATAACATTAGGAAACACCTTTATTTTCATATTATACTCTCTAACAGCCTCATTGTAATCCTTTCTTGCAACGGCAATTCTGTTTTCTGTACCAGATAGCTCATCCATAAGCTGGACAAATGTTCTGTCTGCCTTGAGATTGGGATAATTTTCAACTATCATCAAAAGCCTTGAAATTGCCGATGAAAGCTCATCGTTTGCCTTTGCTTTATCTTCTAATGTTGAGGAATTTAAAAGCTTTGACCTTGCCTGAGCAAGAGTTTCAAAAATCTCTTTTTCGTGTTTTGCATAGCCTTTGACAGTGTTAACCAGGTTCGGAATTAAGTCTGCCCTTCTTTGCAGCTGATTTTCAACCTGGCTCCATTTGCTGTCAACATTTTCTTTCAAGCGCACAAGGCTATTGTATGTTGAAAAGGTGTACACAACAAGCACTACAACTAAAACTAAAATAGCTAAAAGGATTTTTGTGCCTTTCTTCAATTCTTCACTTCTCCTTCCCACATATTTTTTGGCTACAAGGATATATATACCCACTATTTAATTGTACTAAATCTCATGTTAAAAATTAACTGTGTACATTATTTCTTGCTTGCACCTATTTGAAAAATTGCTTATAATATCCTTGAAGCCATTTTTTTTGCTTTAATATCTGTGGCATGACTGAATTTGAATATTGGCTGTGAAAAGTTTGCAAAGAAAAATTGTAAAATGGGGGAGATTTTGGTGAAAAGAATTAAAAGGTTAGTTTGTTTCCTGCTGGCAGTTGTTTGGGTCATTGGCACATTGACCTTGGCATACTCTCAGCAAGCCTCTTCTCAAAAGTTTGTGTATATAAAGCCGCAGTTTGAAAATGTTTTGTTCTGGCCAAACGGCTGGATTTCTTATCTTCAAGGAGGAAAATGGGGAATCCTAAGCTCATCTGGCAATGTTCTTTTAAAGCCTCAGTTTGATAGAATAGAGCCTATAGTTTACGATGGACCTTCAATAATGGGGATTAAGGATAAGTTTTACAAAGACATTTTTATTGTATGGCAAAATGGAAAAGCAGGATTTGTGGATTCAAATCTTAAAATTCTCCCAAAACCTGAGTTAGACTCTTTTGAAGTTTTAAACCCTTGGCTAAGTTTATATGTTTGCAAAAAAGATGACAAATACGGTTTTTTAAATCTGGACAAAAAAGCCTATATCGCACCTCAGTTTGACAAAATATACTTTGTTGTTGTGCTCTCATACAACCCAAATGCAAAATACTCTAATCCCCATATAAAGTGTACCTTGCCAAATGAAAACAATAAAGAGTTTTGTCTTTATGCTCTTGATTTGAAAGATGGAATTTGGCCAAACTCTTATTTAGAATACATTCTTGTTTCAAAAGATGGAAAGTGCGGAGCTGTCGATACAAATGGAAATGTATTTGTGGATTTGAAGTACAATTCTTTTGAAGAAGCTTTATCAGACAGCAAGTTCACAGAAGCTCTGCAGGATATGTTAGCAAATGAATCAAAATCTGCACCACCTTCAACCAAAAATGAAATAGAAAAAACATCATCAAGTTATATTTTATACGAAATTGTAAATAACAAATACTACCTTGTGTTTGAAAAGTATACTAACAAAGGTCTTACAAGAACGAAAAGTAAAGAAGCGTACGAAAATGTGAAATACGTAGAAGTGAATAAATTAATGGCAGTTTGTAAAAATAAAAAGTGGGGAATTGTTGATATAAACGGCAATTATGTGGTTAAACCCCAATTTGATGATATAAAAGAACTCAGTGAAGGATTTATAGCTTTTGAACAAAATGGAAAGTGGGGATTTATGGATAAAAACTTTAAAATACTCATAAAACCCCAGTTTGACATAGCAGAAAATTTTTCTGAAGGATATGCAGCGGTAAATAAGTCAGGCTTGTGGGGATATATAAATTCTTCTGGAAAGCTTGTCATAAAACCTCAATTTACTCTTGCAGGTTCATTTTTTGCTAAGTTAGCTACTGCTTCTACAAAGGATTATGTAGGACTTATAGATACAAAAGGCTCTTTTGTTTTGAAATTTTCAGCAAAGAACTCCCAATACATGTTTGTTGATACTGAAACCTATAGATATAGATATCAACCTGATTCTGATTTAAATTCTGGAGGTTATTTTATGTATAAATCTTCACTTATATTCCCCAAATTTGGATATGTTGTGATTGACAAAAATTCAAAAAAGGTTGGACTTGTTTTAAGAGGGCAAGGAAAATAGCCTTGCCTCCTTAGTTTTTCTGCCGTTTTATGGCAATTTGCTCAATGTTTTTTTAACGTCATCATCAGAAAGTTTGCTTTATATTTAAGAGTATTTGGTTGTCAAAATGTTTTTGGACTTTAGCTTCGATGGTCTTTTACTCTTCTGTATCTAAATGAACAACAGTCAAAAATATTTGTGAAAAAACAAAAAAGCCCATGATTTCTCACAGGCTTTTTGCCAATGTAAATTACTTTTTAACAAGCCTTATTTTGTAATTTCTAAATTTAGAAGTGTCACCGAACATGAGATAAATACCAAATAATTCTAACCCAACACCAATTCCATAACATAATTCTTCAAAAAAATCTGGCAATTGGACAGAAAAATGTTTTAATAATAACATAAGTGCAATAATAATTAGCCCAATACTTAAAAATTTATTTATCTTTTTCAAGAAATCATCTCCAATTTTATATATGTTGTTATGCATTTATTATAACATTAATTTTCTAAAAATCAACAGAAATAAACTTTTTAGTTTTGCACCAAAATTAGAGATTTTTATCAGCACCCTCAAATATCTCTCTTAAATCTATTACTAAATCTTCAAAGATAGAAACTTTGATTCTATTACCTACAGTGTACACATCAGGTCTACCATATCGACCATTTTCCTGTAAAGTAAATACACTTATAATTCTACTTTCAGGTTCCACTATCCAATATTCTTTCACCCCATATTTTTCATATAAATTAAATTTCTCTATTTTATCTTTGCTTGCAGTTGAAGGTGATGTAATTTCAACGATTAAATCAGGAGCTCCTTTGCATCCTTCATTGTCTATTTTTGATTTATCGCACACCACTACAATATCAGGTTCTACAACAGTTTTTATTTCTTTATTACTTTTCTCATTTGCAGAAGGGAATCTTACTCCAAAAGGTGCACTAAATACTTCGCATTGCTTGCCTTTAAGATACATAGCAAAGTTTATAAATATTTCTCTTAATATTCTTTGATGAATTGTCGATGGAGGAGCCATTAAATAAATTTTACCATCAATTAATTCTATTCTCTGATCATTTGGCCAGTTTAAATAATCTTCATAAGTATAAAACTCTTCTTTTTTCGGTAAAGGCATAAACAACACTCCTTAGGGTTGTTTTTCTTTTTATTTTATTACTAATTAATTTATATCTTAATTGCAATATTAAATGCAATACTTTTTTAAAATGAACTGGAAATTGCAAATTGATTATAGTATCAACTGTGTATGATATTAGCTGCCAATATATACCAGTTTCCCTTCAGGAAAGTCAGAGATATTATTTTGTGTTGTATGTTCTTCTGAACACTCTATTGAATTTATCTCTCGGTCAGCTCTCATTTAAGTGGCTGTTCCCCGCTTTACTTCACGCGAGATTGTACTTGCACTTCTGCCTAACTCCCTTGCTATTTCTCTTATGCCATACTCTAATTCTAATAGCTTTTCTATAATTCCTCTTTCTGCTTCACTTAAATGTTTAAATCTTCTTCTCTTTGTGGTATGATTATCATAGGCTATAACTTCAATCCTCATTTGTATTGGTTTATCTTTTCAACTAATATTATACACAGTTTGAAACTATGGCTTCAATTTTTTCTTACCCTGTTGCATTTAATTTTACAATGAACACAAAACTTTTATTTTTTTATTGCCATTTAATTTAATTACATGTAGTTTTAAAACACTCTACTTATTTCATTGACCAATTTAAGGAAAAGTAATGTAATTTTTATAAGCAATTTAGGTATTTTGAAATTTAAACTAAAAAGGAATGAATATCAACGGGATTTGAATTTGTAAAAAAGAAGACCACTCATATCTAAAAGCGGTCTTCCAAATTGTGTTTTTCCTCTTCACAGTTTCTTATAACAAAACCACCAGTCAAAACACTCAATCTCGCCATCTTTGGCTTTTTGAAGCCTTTCTTTTGCCAAATCCTCTGTTGCAGCAGGTGGAATTATTACCTTGTCGCCAATTAAACTATTGTTTGGCCAGTTTTCAGGAAGTGCAACACCGTTTTGTGTGGAAACCTGCAAAGCTTTCAATGCTCGAAGTATCTCATCTATACTTCTTCCAACCTCTTGAGGATAATACATCATAAGCCTTAAAATTCCTTTATCATCCACAATAAAGACAGCTCTGACAGTATTTGATCCTTTTGCCTCATGAATCATTCCAAGAGTCTTTGCAACTGTGCCAAGTTCATCCGCAATAACAGGGAAAGGAATTTTTACTCCAAGCTTTTCTTCAATCCACTCAATCCACTTTATGTGAGCAAAAACCTGGTCAACCGAAAGCCCAATAAGCTCAGCATTTAATTTTTTAAACTCATCTGCTTTTTTTGCAAACGCAACAAACTCAGTTGTGCAAACAGGTGTAAAATCACCGGGATGTGAAAATAACACAAACCATTTACCTGCATAATCATCTGGAAGTTTTATCATTCCATGTGTTGTTTTTACTGTCATGCTCGGAAATTTTTCTCCAAGAAGTGGAATCCTGTTTGTAATCTCCATCTCAATCTCTCCTTTTGATATTTTTTTTCCACATATTTATTACCCTAATGATAAACTTTTAAAACAATTTATTTTGTAAATATTTTAATTTTGAAATTAATACTGTATTGTATTGATTGTATAAATTCTGAATGTTGTATCTGTACGTTAAAAAATTAAATTTTTCATATAACTTTTCGATAATTAGAATATAAATTCTAAAAAACGGTGAAATGGTATGAGAATTGAACAAAGCTATGTAAAACTGTCTTCTGAAGTACAAAGGATAGAAAAGACTGAAAGCAAAGTTGAGTTTGAGGTGTGGCACAATATCAAAACTTCTGCTTATTCGGTTGAAATTTCAGATAAAGCTAAAAATACACAAAAGATTTCCTGTGAGAATAATCAAAACTCTCAGGATATAAAAGACGAAATTGAAATTTCGCCAGAGGATAAACTTAAAATTCTTTTAATTGAAAAGCTCTTGAGTAAAATCACAGGCAAAAAAATAAAATTCAAATTATTAGAAAAGTTGAAAACAGACCAGCAAGATGGAAAGGAAAATATACAGATACAGACTCAAAACCAGATAGCTCCTTCTGGTTTCAGACTTTCTGCAAGCTATTCAAGAGAACTCAAAACAGATTTTAGTTTTTCAGCAAAGGCTATTGTTAAAACACAGGATGCAAGAGAAATCAGTATAGATTTGAATTTGAACTTTTCACAATCTTTTGTTGAAAGGTTCGATATTGACATCAGATTTGGAATGCCAAAAAATGTTGATCCGCTTGTTATAAACTTTGACGGGAATTTACCTTCTTTTATACCAAAAACATTTGAGTTTGACATTGACATTGATTCAGAGCTTGAAATAATTCCACTTCTTTCAAACCGAAATGGATTTTTGGCTCTGGATAAAAATCAAAATGGAAAAATTGATAACGGTTCTGAACTTTTTGGACCAACATCGAACGACGGCTTTTTAGAACTATCACAATATGATTCGGACAAAAACGGATGGATTGATGAAAACGATGAAGTATTTTCAAATCTCCTTGTATGGATAAAAACCGAATCAGAAGACAAAATCCTGAAAATAAAAGAACTTGGTATAGGTGCAATTTTCCTTGGAAATACAAACAGCCAGTATAACCTGCAAAATTCAAAAAACAACAAAACTTTTGGAACTGTTCAAAAAACAGGACTTTTTCTATTTGAAAATGGAAAGCCGGGAATTTTGCAGCATATTGATGTTGCAATCTAAAATATCCTGTAAGACATAAAACTGCACAAAAAGGGGCTTTACTGAAAAATAATTGTACAGCCCCTTTTACCTTTTTACAATACCTAAACTACAGCATCTACAAAAAGTCCAAAATTTTCTATTATATTTCTATTATAATTTTCTATAAAAGGATCCTTAGGTGCACTTTTTGTTACAACCTTTGTTTTTCCACCAGAGACATAAACTCTTCCACACTCCGGGCAAACACTCAATGTTAGCGAAATGCTTGAAGATACAACTTCTTTGCCTTTTTCTTTTGAATTTTGCATTTCTCTTGCTACATGTTCTCTTTCATGTGCCAAAACAACACTTGCTGAAAACTCCGGAGATATATGCGAAGGAGTCTTGAAAGATACACCTGGGTCGTTTGATACATCCTGATACTTTCTGTTTTTACACGTTTTACATTCCAAAATACCAATTCTCTTTAAAAACCTTATCTTCGGGTCATTGAACTCTTTTTGTTGTTCTGCTATACTATTTTTTTCAGTATCTTTTTTGGAAAGATTGAAAATAGCTAAATTTTTCCCATCAGCTTTTTCTGACTCGCTGTATATTCTGTAATCTATATTCAGTCCTGAATAAGTATTTAGAGAATTTATTATCATCTTCTACCACTTCTTAAAAGCAATTCTTTATATAATTATTATACCAAAAAACAAGGCTTTACTGTCAAAAATATTTTTGTAGCTGCTGTCCTGAAAAATTTACGTGAAACTTTCTAGCATCATTTTACCTTAAAATCTACCAAACTTGCATATGCATCACAAGTTGAACCGTTGTGGTGATACTCAACGTAAGTTATCCCTATCCCATAAACAAAGCCTATTGAAATTCTTTCCGGTAAAGATTTGTATTCAATTTTAAACTGGTTATATTTTTTTCCCTTCAGAATAATATCTTTTTCCTTTGCCACAACCCATGAATACAAAACATCTTCTCTTTTTATATAACTGTAAGCTGGATACTTTTTGCCGCTTAAAAGAGGAAATTTAAATATAATCCTGATCGAATCTTCTTCAAATTTTTTTATTAGTTTTTCAAAGCTGTCAAAGCTTTTAATGTTTTTTATAATATCATTTAAAACATTCTCATCTACCATATAAATATTATCAGAAACTGATATAAAACCAAAACGTTTTTCGGGTGCAACGTTTATGATATCCCCTTTAAGTTCATATAAAACATAATCTTTTGATTTGTACTCATTCAATATCTGCATCTTAACCTTTTTGCTTTTTTCAACAATATTACCTTTTGAATCTTTTTCCTTTATCTTAAAATTGTAAATCCAGTAACTGCCTTTTGTGAGCGGAAAATATCTTTTTGCAAGTCCGTTTTCAGCTACCATATCATTTGTAATATTTATAAGCTTTACTTCTTTTATCTCTTCTGTAGTTGGAAGTTTTACCTTATCGCTCGGATATGTGATAACCTGAGTTACAATATCAGTTGGTGCTGGTGATTTTGTGTAAAAATAAACATAAAGTGTTCCATTTGTATACTTAACTTCATTTATTTTAATTAAATATCCTCCAGTAGGCTTTTGCCCCCAGTAAATATAAATATAACCATCTTTTATCTGATACGTCACTTCACTGTTTGGTTTATCCACAACACCATTTCCATAATCTTTACCAGCTATACTGCTTTTGATATCACCAGCAAATGAAACTGACATTATTAAAATTGACAAAATCATAAAAAATACTATGAGTCTGAGTTTTTTCATCATTTCTACTCCTCCCGTTTAGATATTTTTCTACAATTTTTAACGCTGCAAATGTTAAAAATGTTACTGTACAAAGTTTAAATTAAAAGAGGCTTCCTGACATCTATTAGCAGAAAGCCCCTTTTAAATCTTTACTCCTCAGCCTTTATCCTTGCAATTGATGATACTCTTATATCCTCACCGTCTATTCTCATAAGTTTTACACCCTGGGTATTTCTCCCCTGAACAGGAACTTGAGACATCTCAAGTCTTATAAATATTCCTTCTGTTGAGCATATCATAATCTCATCCTCATCGTTTACCATTTTTATGTCAACAATTTTGCCTGTCTTGTCTGTTACCTTGTAAGTTAAAACTCCTTTTGCACCACGTTTTGTTTTTCTGTACTCTTCAATCTCGCTTCTTTTGCCAAATCCGTTTTCTGTAACGCAAAGAAGATACTTTCCATCACTTGCTTTTTCCATTCCAACGATAAAATCACCTTCTTCTAATGTCATTCCCTTTACACCTTGAGCCAATCTCCCCATTACTCTGACATCATTTTCGTTAAATACAACACAGTATCCATTGCCCGATACAAGTACAACCTCATCGTTGCCTGATGTTAGTTTTACATCCACAAGACTATCATCATCTGCAAGAGTTATAGCTTTTTTACCTGCCTTGGTTGTATTTTCAAACTCGCTCAAGAGTACCTTCTTTATAGTACCATTTTTCGTACACATCATAAGATAGCCTTCTTTAAAGTCTTTTACAGCCATTGTAGCAGTAATCTTTTCATCCTTGCTAATTTGAATCAAATTGACAATTGCAGTACCTTTTGCCTGACGCGAACCTTCTGGTACTTCATACGCTCTTAAGCGGAAAACTCTGCCTTTGTCTGTGAAAAAGAGAATGTAGTGGTGTGTTGTTGTAACAAATACATCTTCAACAAAATCATCTTCCCTTGTTGATATTCCCGTAATTCCTCTTCCACCCCGTTTTTGGCTCTTATATGTGTCAAGTGGAAGACGTTTTATATATCCAAAATGTGTAAGTGTTACTACAGTTTCCTGCTCCTGAATTAGCTCTTCTTCTTCAAAATCTTCATGTTCATCTTGAATTATCTTTGTTCTTCTTTCATCTTTGTACTTTTCTTTAATCTCCAAAATCTCCTTTTTTATTATTTCTTTTACCATTGCCTCACTTGCAAGCACGTTTTTGTAATACTCTATCATCTTTATAAGCTCTGCAAGCTCTTCTTCTATCTTTTGTCTTTCCAAACCTGTGAGTCTTTGCAGCCTCATATCAAGTATTGCTTGAGCCTGAACATCTGTAAACTTAAACCTTTGAATCAACCTGTCTTTTGCTTCGCTTACTGTCTTTGACGACCTTATAATTGATATTATCTCATCTATGTGATCAAGAGCCTTTTTGAGCCCTTCTAAAATGTGAGCTCTCTCTTCTGCTTTTTTAAGGTCATACCTTGTTCTTCTGACAATTATCTCTTTTTGATGTTCAATGTATAGGTTTAACATGTCCATAAGAGTTAAAACTTTTGGCTGGTTGTCAACAAGCGCAAGCATGATTATGCCAAAGCTGTCCTGAAGCTGGGTGTTTTTGTAAAGCTGTTTTAAAACAACATTTGCATCTGCATCCTTTTTGATTTCAATTACAATCCTCAGACCCTCTTTGTCAGACTCATCTCTTATATCCGAAATCCCGTCTATCTTCTTTTCATGGACAAGCTCGGCAATCTTTTCAATTAATCGTGCTTTATTTACCATATAAGGAAGTTCTGTTATAATTATTCTCTGTCTTCCCTTTGATGTCTGTTCAATTGAGGTTTTTGCCCGGACAATGATTTTTCCTTTTCCAGTTGCATATGCATCCCTTATACCTTTTTTGCCGATTATATACCCGCCGGTTGGAAAATCAGGCCCTTTTATTATCTTCATTATGTCATCAAGAGTTGCATTTTCATTGTCAAGAATATATACAATTGCATCAATTACCTCTGCAAGGTTGTGAGGAGGTATGTTTGTTGCCATACCAACCGCAATTCCCTGACTGCCATTTACTAAAAGGTTTGGAAATCGTGATGGCAAAACCTTTGGTTCTTTTGCAGACTCATCAAAGTTTGGCATAAAATCAACTGTTTCTTTTTCAATATCTCGAAGCATTTCAACCGCAATCTTGCTCATACGCGCTTCAGTGTAACGCATAGCAGCAGGCGGATCTCCATCAACAGAGCCAAAGTTTCCATGCCCGTCAACAAGAGGATGGCGCATGGAAAAGTCCTGTGCCATTCGAACAAGGCTTTCGTACACAGCAGCATCGCCGTGCGGATGATATTTGGCAAGAACATGCCCTACAACTGTTGCAGACTTTCTGTATGGCTTGTCAGGAGTAAGACCTATCTCGTTCATTGCATAAAGGATTCTTCTGTGAACAGGCTTTAGCCCATCGCGAACATCTGGCAGTGCACGGGATACAATTACGCTCATTGCATAGTCTATATAACTTTTTTTCATCTCTTCCTGTATCTCAACAGGAATTATCCTAAAATCGAGCTCTTCCATGCTTTAATTTTTCCTCCCTTTATAGTGTTCACTTTTTCTCATGCTTTTTTATCCATTCAACAACATCTTCAATATCAATACTACCTTCTGCAATCCTTACAGCTAAATCCACTGCCTCTTCTCTTGTATATTCTAAGATAATATTGTTGAGTTTACATAATATCAGTAAAACACTAATACCTAATCTTTTATTACCATCTATCATGGGGTGATTCCTTATTATCGAGTAAGATATAACTGCAATTTTTTCTACATCAGTTTTATATAGCTCCTCTCCATCAAATGTTTGAAATGCATTGTTCAATGAGCTCTCAAGCAAACCTTTATTTCTTATCCCAAAAGTACCTCCAAATCTTTCTATTAATTTTTTAGCAATCAACAATACATCCTCAATACTCAACATTATCATTTATCAGCTAACTCCTTTAATATCTCGTAATTTTCTTCAATAACTTTATCAATTATTTCTTCTATATTTTTTTCCATTTCATTTTTTTAAATTCAATAAAATCTAAAACTTCTCTCTGAGTCTCTTCAGGCAGTTTTATAACTTCTTCATAAATTTTTTTCGCAACTTCCACTTTGAAACACCTCTTTTTATATATCCAGGTTTCTTACATACTTAGCATTCTTTTCTATAAACTCTCTTCTTGGTTCTACCTTGTCACCCATCAATATTGTGAAAATCTCTTCTGCCATGACAGCATCTTCAAGCTCAACTCTAAGAAGAATTCTTCTTGCAGGGTCCATTGTGGTCTCCCACAGCTCCTGTGCGTTCATCTCACCAAGACCTTTGAAGCGCTGAACCTGTGCATCCTTCATTTCCTGCAATATTTTCTGTAGCTCCTTTTCATTGTATGCATATCTTACTTGCTTACCCTTTGTTATCTTGTAAAGCGGTGGCTGTGCAATGTAAATGTGGCCGTTTTCTATAAGCGGTCTCATGTATCTGTAGAAGAAAGTAAGAAGAAGAGTTCTTATGTGAGAACCATCAACATCAGCGTCTGCCATTATAATTACCTTGTGGTATCTGAGT
This sequence comes from Caldicellulosiruptor obsidiansis OB47, assembly GCF_000145215.1. Taxonomy (NCBI): domain Bacteria; kingdom Bacillati; phylum Bacillota; order Caldicellulosiruptorales; family Caldicellulosiruptoraceae; genus Caldicellulosiruptor; species Caldicellulosiruptor obsidiansis. The sequence continues at coordinate 7,957 of NC_014392.1, read as the reverse complement.
TTTTTGAGGTCTATGTCATTTCCTATACCAACACCAAGTGCCTGTATTAAAGGAAGAAGCTTGTCGTTTGAATAAATCTTGTCCTGGCTTGCCTTTTCGACGTTTAGCATCTTACCCCAAAGAGGCAAGATTGCCTGATATCGCCTGTCACGCCCTTGTTTCGCAGAACCACCAGCAGAATCACCTTCAACTATGAATATCTCGCACTTTGCAGGGTCTTTTTCCGAACAGTCCGCAAGCTTGCCAGGCAAGTTTGAACTATCCAAAGCAGACTTTCTCTTTATCACAAGCTCTCTTGCCTTTTTTGCCTCTTCTCGCGCTTTTGCAGCTAAAATTGCCTTGTCTATAATCTTCTTTGAAACATCAGGATTTTCTTCTAGAAAAGTAGCAAGTTTTTCAGACACAAGATTTTCAACTGCCCAGCGTGCTTCGCTGTTACCAAGCTTTGTTTTGGTCTGTCCTTCAAACTGCGGTTCATGAATCTTGACAGAAACAATTGCTGTCATACCATCTCTTATGTCCTCGCCAAGAAGCTGGGTATCCCCTTTTATAAAGTTATATTTCTTTGCATACTCGTTTACAGCCTTTGTAACAGCAGTCTTAAAACCTATAAGATGAGTTCCACCGTCAATTGTGGCAATGTTGTTTGCAAATGAATATATGTTCTCTCCAAAATCGTCTGTGTACTGCACTGCAACCTCAATGAGGATGTCGTTTTTCTCACCTTCAATATAAATTGGCTCTTGGTGCAAAACTTCCTTGTTTCTGTTCAAAAACTTTACAAACTCAGCAATACCACCATCATATTTTAACTCAACAGGCTTTGGATTTTTTTCTCTCTCATCTAAAAACACAATCCTAATACCCTTGTTCAAAAACGCAAGTTCACGAAGCCTCTGTAAAATCACGTCGCCGTCAAACTCAATTGTTTCAAAAATCTCATCATCAGGCAAAAATGTAACCTTTGTACCTGTCTTATCAGTTGTACCAATTACTTTTAGCTCGCAGACAGGCTTTCCTTTTTCATATCTCTGATAATATACTTTGCCATCTCTATAAACCTCAACTTCCAAGTAGCAAGATAAAGCATTCACAACAGAAGCACCAACACCGTGAAGACCTCCGGAGACCTTATAAACTCTTTCGTTGAACTTACCACCTGCATGAAGAACTGTGAATACAACTTCAACACCGCTTTTTTGAAGCTTTGGATGAATGTCAACAGGAATTCCTCTTCCATCGTCAATGACAGTAACAGAGTTGTCTTTGTGAATAATAACTTCAATGTTCTTACAATACCCTGCCATTGCCTCGTCAATTGCATTGTCAACAATCTCATAGACCAAGTGATGAAGACCTCTCTGGGATGTTGAACCTATATACATTCCGGGACGTTTTCTTACCGCTTCAAGCCCTTCTAAAACCTGTATCTCACTTGCTGAGTATTCTTGTTTTTCACCTGGATTCATTCTATCCAACTTTTTTCACCTGCCAATTTAAATTTTTTGAAATTAATCTTGGTCCAAATAGTTGTCAATGTAGAGGTTAAAGTTCAAAAGCCTTTTTGCGATGGTGCCTGGCGACACAGGAGATATTATTCCGTACATTCTGCCGTCAATCTCAAGGATTATTATCGATTTTTTTATTTCGTCGTTTATCACGAAAATCCTGTCCTGAAGTTTTAGATTTTCAAGGATCTTGCGGTTGTCTTCTGAAAGAATAAACGAATCCCAGTTCAATATAACAAGAAGCTCTGAGCTGTTGATGACATAATCCTCGCCAATGTGAGCAAACATATTCTTTACACATCCCTGTAAATTGTTTTTTAAATATTTCTTTCAAGCAAAATTATATGTGTACTGCAGCTGTCAAAAATTGATTCACTTTGCAAGCTTCTCAAGTCCTCTGCAGATGTCACAAACGACTGGTACTGACTTAAAAACATTACAAGATTTTTTCTCTTCTGGCAATCTAACTCAGAAAATACATCGTCTAAAATCAAGACAGGTTTTTCGTACAGCGCAGCACTTGCAAGCACAACCGATACAGCTGCAAGTTTTATCTGTCCTTCCGACGCAAAATCTAAAGCAGGCTTTCCATCTATTAGAATCTCAAAGTCATCTCTGTGAACACCTCTTGTTGTATACCCGAAGTTTAAATCCTTAATTAAACATCTTTTTAGCTCTGTGTAATACTCTTCCTCACTTGACGCTGCAATTGATGGCAAATATTCAAGTTCAAGCAAAGATTTATTTTCAAACACATGACCAAAAATTCTTTGTGCCTCGCCTGACAGCTTTTTTATAACCTCTTGCCTTTTTGACAGAATCAAAAATCCAAGGTGGCTAAGCTGAACATCGTACACATCTATTATATCCTTTTTATCATAACTTTTCAAAAATGCGTTTCGTGAAAGAAGTGCTTTTTGGTACTCTTGATACACCTTTGTCATGTAAGGGTAAAGCTTTGCAACTTCCATATCTAAAAAGCGGCGTCTTAATTTTGGCTGACGTTTTACCAGCTCAGTTGTGTCCGGCTCAAAAAAAACAAATTTGAAAAGAGTTATAAGCTCTGAAAGCCTGTTAACTTTTTTGTCATTTATCATTATTCCCTTTTCGAGCATCCTGTCTACATAGCAACCCACCGCGTATTCAACACCGCTGACCTCGGCTACCATCTCAAGCTTGAAATACTGCGAATCAAAGTTTATCAGATCAACATCTCGACTTTTAAAAGATTTTCCACACATACAAAAATATAGAGCCTCAAGAAGAGAAGTCTTTCCTGAGGCGTTATTTCCGACAATTAAGTTTATTTTATCTTTGAACTCAAAAAAGCTCTGATGATAACTTCTAAAATTTTCAATATAAATGCTTTTTATTATCATATTTCATAACCTCTAAAAAAGGTTTATTCTGGCATCTTTATAGGAAGCACAAGGTAGATGTAGTTCTCATCGTCTGGCTTTTGCACAATTGACGGGCTTGTCTGTGATGTTATAAACAGGTTTATTTCACCATCCAACACTTTCAAAACATCCAGAAAATACTTAACATTGAATCCTATTCTGATGTCTTTCCCTTCAACAGAGCAAAGCACATCCTCTTCAAACCTTCCATCTGCAGACATGGAACGGACTGTGAACATCATCCCGTTTGTTTCAAATATCACAGCCTGGATGTTTGTCTTTTCATCTTTTGATACAATAGAAGCTCTTTCAAGCGTGCTTTCCAGAACGTCTGCAGAGATTGAAATCTTTGTCGAGTACTCGGTTGGAATTGCACTTTTGTAATCAAAAAACTTGCCAGAAATTAATGTAACTATCACCGTTGTTGAGCCTATCTCAAATGTTGCCTGGTTCTCATAGAATGATACTCTTACCTTTTCTGCCTCTTCAATGTCTATTATCTTTGTAATGTCATCAAGGTTATCTGCAGGCACAATCTTTGAAAAGTTGCCGTCAACTTCAACCGGTTTTATTTTGCATATAGCAAGTCTGTGCCCGTCCATTCCAACAAGGTTTACAAACTCATCTTCTTCCCTCTCAAAGAGCACACCTGTAAACGTGGGTCTTGTCTCGTCCTTTGAAGTTGCAAATATAACTTTGTCAATTGCATCTTCAAACTCGCTTGCAACAAACTCGCAAAAGCTCTCAGAGGGCTTTTTCTCCATCTTTGGAAAGTCGAGCGGATCAAGGGTTGGGAGCCTGAACTCTATCTTCTGGCTCCTGATTTTTACCTCGTTTTCTTCTCTTATAACCTCAACGTCACCGTCGGGAAGTTTTTTCACTATGTCAGAAAACAGCTTTGCTTTAACCAGTGCAGCTCCCCGCTGCAGTATCTCTGCTTTAAACTCTGTTTGCATTTGCATTTTCATGTCGTTTGTGGTAAATATTATACTATCTTCAGCTTCAATCAGTACACACTCTAAAATTGACGATACCTTTGTTGAAGCTGCAGAGAATATTACCTTGGAAATATTGTCTTGTAAAATATCTTTATCCACAACAAACCTCATCTTTTTCCCTGGTCAACCAAACTGTGCAAAATTGCACAAGTTTGGCGGCTGGGGTATTTATATTCCGCCCTTCAAGCTTTCCCAGCCCCAGCAGGCGGTTTTTGGGAAAGCCATAGCCCCTGTCCCAAGAAACAGGAACTTACGCCTTTATAGGTCTTCCCCACTTGCCCTGAAACTAAAAGTGATTTCAGGACAGACATGTCACGCAGGACTCTGTCAGGGGAGAGTGGCGTTACCACCGCTACCTTGAGAACTCGCCAGAGATTGTGGTTTTCGCCACGACTACCTGTACTTGTTCCATCCAGTGGTACAGATAGCCTCTCTGCCTCACTCTCAAGGCTTTGTAAAAACTTTATCACTCTACCTATCTCTCTGAGTTGCTTTTTCCTAACGTATGTGTTCTTAACTACCTTCCTTACGTACTCCTTCAGTTCCTCCAGTTCGTTTACATCAAGTCTACTGAGAAACATCATATAGTTGTGCGGTATCCTTTCTCTCAAACCAAGCCCTCTTCGGGCTATCACATATGCAGCTGCCACGTCCTTGCTCACCATAAACTGCGGTGCATACTTCAGCATCCCTATCAGAGAAGTATACGCCGGGTTTACCTCTATAACCTCTATCCCTTCTCGCTTTGCTAAAAGTTTTACCTTCTCCAAAAGTAACCTGTACCCAAAGTAGTGTCTTATCCGTCTTGATTTTCTACCTGAAAAGTCTCCTCTTTTCCCTTTGTCCTTTATGTTCAACTTCTCAATTACTATGGCTTTTTGATTATCTTTTGCCATTTCTACTATCATGTGTGCATACTGCCACCTGTAATACTCCCTCTTGCTTGAGATTCCACTTTCAAGCTCTGGCATTGGTATTCTGCCATATTCTAGAAGCTGTCCCTGCTCATCTGTTTCTACCCATGCTATATGTTTTGGATATGCGTTCGTATCTATCCCTATAACACCGTTTGATTTTGTTATCTCAGACTTTGGAAAAATCTCTTCAACGGTGAAGTAGGCATATACTACACTGTTTTTGAGTTTCAGCTCAACAGAATAGGGTTCTCCCAAAGTGCTTATCGCCTGAAGCAGTTGATTTCTGTCTCTGTACGTTCCACCCTTTACTTTCCATCCAGGCTGTATCGTCGCATATACATACTCCTTTTCTCCCACGTTAATTCTGAGTTTTGTTAAGGAACCATCTATCTCAATCCTTGTGTTGAGATTCCCCTTCTTACTCCTGTCTCCCCTTGAGTACAGATTCCCTTTCCTCTTCTCCTGCCACTTAAGTTGAAGTTTCCTGTATTGATCGCCATTTATATGCCTCTTCTGGAGTTTTTCAAAAAGCTGCCTGCCACCAAAAATAACCTTTTTAGGACTTTCTCTTCTTTCTTTGCATGAGTTTAAAACACTCTTTGCTTTCATTATCGCATCATCAACGTATCGGGAATTCAGATTGAAAATTCCCTGCAGTTGCCTTTTGAGTTCATTCCTTTTATATCCTTCCAGTAGCCTCTTGTATGCATACCTCATACAAGAGGACCATCTTCTCATAAGGTCTAATACTCTTTGCTTATCTTCGCCGCCCTCAAAGATTAGCTTGGCCTGAACTGTTACCATGTCTTTTATTAGCACCTCTTTGCCAATAAATCCTTGCTGCAAAAGATGTATACTGCCGCTATTAAGTCCTCTGCCAGTTCTTCTTTTATATCTTCTTCATTTTCTCTGCCGTTTAACACTACAAGTTCTACCCCAAAACTCTCCATGAAAAACTTAAGATATTAAAATCCAAACCTTGCAAGTCTGTCAGGATATTCTATTACAACTTTTGCAACTTCTCCTCTTTTGATTTTGTTCAAAAGTTTTAATAGCCCTCTCCTGTTTTCATTTTACTTTGCTGGCTATTTCAGATATAACCTCGTACTTCCAACCTTGAGACTCTGTGTATTCCTCAAGTCTTCTGAGCTGGTTTTTAAGGTACTCTTCTTGCTTTTTAGTTGAGACTCTTGCATACAAAATAACGGTTGGTTTTGGTTTTTCTTCTGTCATGCCAAGTAGTTTTTTATGTCTTCTTTTTTGTACCTTCTCCTTCCCTTAGGTAGCTTGAGAGGTATTATTAACCCCTTCCTTTTCCCAGTTTAGGAAGTAGACTTCGGCAGATAGCGTATATCTCTTTAACTTTTTGTACACTTAGTAACATTTAATATCACCTGGTCAAAATTATACCTTTTTGCCTTGTTATTTTCAACTGTTGTGACCTCCTTTTTTCTTGTGGGGGTTTAGAAAGCATACCACCAAGCAAACTCTTTAGTAGTATTCATAGTAACAGCTGTGGATAAGTTGATAACACGGTCAAAGGCTTGTGAAATTTAAACTTTCGAGTGTATATATGTCTGTTGATAAAATTTAGAGTTTTCAACTAAATTCACATGTGAAAATCGAAATTCACACAGACTTATCCACATATTATTATTCTCTGTGGATAAGTCTTTTTTTGATGTTTTCCACAGCATTTCTTGTGTTAGTATCTTTGTTGATAAGTTCTTTGATTTTTTCACACGCATGAAGCACTGTTGTGTGATCTTTTCCGCCAAACGCCTCGCCTATTTTGGGAAGTGATACATTTGTAAGCTCTCTTGCTAAATACATTGCTATTTGGCGCGGGAAAGCCACGTTTCTTGACCTTCTTGACGATTTAAAATCTTCAAGCCGGATATTAAAATAGCTTGCAACCTCTGCTTGTATATCCTCAATTGTCAATTCTTTTTTGGTGTTTGTGTCTATAAATTCTTTTAAAGCTTTTTCGGCAAGCTCTAAGGTTATCTCCTTGTCAGGTGCCATTAGTTTTGAGTATGCAAGGATTTTATTTAGAGCTCCTTCAAGCTCTCTAATATTTGTTTCAATCTTTGATGCGATAAATTCTAAAATGTGCTGTGGAACTGGAGTTCCTTCAAGCTGGCACTTCTTGCTCAAGATTGCAATTCGTGTCTCAAAGTCTGGCGGCTGAATGTCTGTTATAAGCCCCCATTCAAAGCGAGAGCGAAGCCTGTCTTCTAATGTGTTTATTTCTTTTGGCGGCCTGTCTGACGAAAGTATTATCTTCTTGTTTGCCTCATATAGCGTATTGAATGTGTGGAAAAACTCCTCCTGTGTTCTTTCTTTTCCGCCCAGAAACTGAATGTCGTCAATTAAAAGCACGTCAACGTTTCTGTACTTGAGCCTGAACTCGTCTGTCTTTTCATCTCTGATTGCGGCTATAAGCTCGTTTGTGAATATCTCTGATGTAACGTACATTACCTTTGTGCCGGGATAAAGTTTCAAAACGTGATGGCCTATTGCGTGCATAAGATGAGTTTTTCCAAGCCCAACACCGCCGTAGATAAAAAGCGGATTGTAAGTTCTCTCGCCTGGTGGTGTTTCTGCAACAGCCAAGGCTGCAGCGTGTGCAAGCCTGTTGTTGTTCCCCACAACAAAGGTCTCAAAAGTATATTTGGGATTTAACTGTGTTACTATCTCTAGTTTTTCATCTTGCTTGGATTTTAAAAACTTTTTGTACTTTTCAACCTCTTCAGGAAGAATAACTTTTATGCTCAAATGAGGAGAGAACAGCTGTCTTAAAGCATTTAAAATAACAATTGAGTACCTGTTTATAACTATATCCCTGTGGAAATCAGCAAACGCCTTCAAAATTAAAGTGTCGTTGTCATCAAAACAAAGAGGCACAAGTGATTCAAACCATGTATTGTAAGATATGTCTGTCGGGCTTGGGTTTATCTCTTTTTTCACAGCCTCCTTTACCTTTTCCCACACTTCATTCACATCATAGTCTACCATGTGAATTTTCACCCTTTTTATATGTAGTTTAAAATTCGCACTTTTTAAGTATTATCCACAATGTTATCAACAACTGTGGAAAACTATTTTTCACAACCGAAAATATGTTTTATAAT